>JACPZD010000029.1 GCA_016195665.1 Gammaproteobacteria bacterium
CAGTGTCTGTGCTGGCGTGGAAGGTGAGACAGAGGGCTTGATCTACGCGGCAAGGTCATAGCCTTAAGGGTGGGCACAAGCTGCCTCTGTCTCGTGTGATGGTAGCTGACCACCACGGGAAAGAAGATACAAGGGTGGGCAGGCAGGCAGGGCTTTCGTCTGCCCACGTTGTTTTGAATCCGCGTGGGCGCAAAAACGTGCCCACCCTACCAAGCTCGACCTCAAGGTCAGGGCCCTTTAATGGCGATATGACGGTAAGTCGTGCGGTGCGGAAGTATGAGAAAGGCCAGAAGGGGGTGTTGTAATGTTAGAACTGGTCCCGGATGGGCTTGTTTGAAAATGGAGACCCAATGTTCAACCCGTATGCGATCATTCTCGGCCTCTTCATCATCGCCGGTTTTATTACTGCCCTGTGGGGCTGGTCCATTATCGCCAAGGCGCGAAAAACGCGGCGCTGGCCCATGGTTGAAGGCGCCATTGAACAATCCGCGCCCACGTCAGAAGCCAACGGCCTGCTACCGCACATTCTATTCAGCTACACGGTGGGCACGCACACTTATCAGCGCGCATTGGAGTTTCCAAGTGGCGACAATCCATCGCCGGAACTCGCCACCCGCTATGCCGGAAAATACCCCGTTGGCGCCAAAGTACCCGTGTATTACAACCCCGATCAGCCTGACCAAGCCACACTTGAGCCTGGCCTGGCCCATGGCGACTGGATGATACTCGTCCTGGGAATCGCCGCAATGGCCTTTGGGATCTTTGCCCTATTTTTCAGCAGCTAATATTCTGGAAAGGCGTGCGCCCCCTTTACTCCTTTATTTCTTCGGTATGCGCGCGCTTTTACCACAGGTGAAAATCGCCCGCGCCGAACAGCCCAAGCAAGCCGATAACGATCAAATAAATTGCGACGATGTAGTTCAGCAGACGCGGCACAATCAGAATGAGTATGCCGGCGATCAGTGAAACCAGCGGGGCGAGGCTTAAAGTCATGCTCATGTTCATCTCCTTGATATTGGGTGAGGTAGGGACAGTACTATTCTTGCAGAAAACGCGTCCAAAAGAGACATGAATGTTCTGAATAGTTACACAGGTAAGGGCGCTGCCTGGCGCAGATCCTCTATGCTTAGGCCTTCGTCAATTTCCGGCCAATGGATTCCCTCGCCATCCCCCGGAGGCTCATTGTCCGTTCACCCAACCTTTCTATCCGTTAATCCAAGCTGGCGTGCTTGTAAAAATTTTATCTCGTCGCGCAGTTGCGCGGCCTCCTCGAACTCCAGGTCGCGCGCATGTTTGTACATCTGTTGCTCCAGTTTTTTGATCCGTTGCACCAGCTTTTCCGGCGACAGGGCTTCATAGTTCGCGGTGTCTTCGGCGACTTTGGCGTAATGTCTGGCGCCGCCGGGAGCGCTGCGTGCACCTTCCATAATATCGGCAACCGCTTTTTGGATGCCTACCGGTTTGATGCCGTGTTGTTTGTTGTAGGCGATTTGCTTGATGCGGCGGCGGTCGGTCTCGCCGATTGCGCGCCGCATGGAATCGGTAATCCTGTCTGCATACAGAATCGCCATGCCATTGATGTGGCGCGCGGCGCGGCCGATGGTCTGGATGAGCGAGCGCTCGGAGCGCAGGAAACCCTCTTTGTCCGCATCCAGGATGGCGACTAGGGATACCTCCGGCATGTCCAGGCCTTCGCGCAGCAAATTAATACCTACCAGCACGTCGAATGTTCCTAACCGCAGATCGCGGATGATCTCGACGCGCTCCACAGTCTCGATGTCGGAGTGCAGATAACGCACTTTTACGCCGTGATCATCCAGATATTCACTGAGGTCTTCGGCCATGCGTTTGGTGAGTGTCGTCACCAGCACGCGCTCGTTGATGGCTACTCGCTGGCGGATCTCCGATAGCAGATCGTCCACCTGGGCCGTGGCGGGACGTACTTCGACCTGGGGATCAACCAGCCCCGTGGGCCGTACCACTTGTTCGGCCACCGCACCGGAGTGTTGCAATTCATAGGGGCCCGGTGTGGCGGAGACGTAAATGGTTTGGAACGGCTGCTGTTCAAACTCATCAAAGCGCAGCGGACGGTTGTCGAGCGCGACCGGCAGGCGAAATCCGTAATCCACCAGCGTCTGCTTGCGCGACCGGTCGCCTTTATACATGCCGCCAAGCTGCGGAATCGTGACGTGACTTTCATCTATCACCACCAGCGCATTGGGCGGCAGATAGCTCAGTAACGTCGGCGGCGGCTCGCCGGGCGCGCGGCCGGAGAGATAACGCGAGTAGTTTTCGATGCCGGAGCAGTAACCCAGCTCCACAATCATCTCCATGTCGAAGCGCGTGCGCTGTTCGAGGCGTTGCGCCTCGACCAGTTTGTTTGCGGCGTAGAGTTCCTCGAGGCGCAGGCGCAAATCCGTTTTCATCTGCTCCACGGCATTGAGCATGATCTCGCGCGGCGTGACATAGTGGGATTTCGGGTAAATGGTGAGGCGCGGCACGCGGCGCAGGATTTCGCCTGTGAGCGGGTCGAAATGACTCAGCGATTCGATTTCGTCATCGAACAGTTCCACACGCACCGCCTCGCTGTCGGATTCGGCCGGATAGATGTCTATGACCTCGCCGCGCACGCGGTAGGTGGCGCGAGAGAGTTCGATGTCGTTGCGCGTATATTGCAACTCGGCCAGGCGGCGCAGGATGTGGCGCTGATCTATCTTGTCGCCGCGCTTCAGGTGCAGCACCATGCCGAGATAGGATTGCGGATCGCCCAGGCCGTAGATCGCCGAGACTGTGGCGACGATGATGGTGTCCTCGCGCTCCAGGAGCGCCTTGGTGGCGGACAGGCGCATTTGTTCGATGTGCTCGTTGATCGAGGCGTCCTTCTCGATGTAGGTGTCGGAGGAGGGCACGTAGGCCTCGGGTTGATAGTAATCGTAGTAGGAGACAAAATACTCCACTGCGTTATCCGGGAAGAACTCGCGCATCTCGCCGTACAACTGCGCGGCCAGCGTTTTGTTGGGCGCGAGAATCAGCGTCGGCCGCTGTACCGTCTCGATGACGTGCGCGATGGTAAAGGTTTTGCCCGAACCGGTGACGCCGAGCAGGGTCTGAGCAACCAGGCCGTCGTTTATTCCCTCTACCAGGTGCGCTATCGCCTCCGGCTGGTCGCCGGCGGGGGCAAAGGAGGACTTCATGACGAAGCGTCGGGCAATTTCGCTCATAGGGGTTCAGGTAACGGCGTCAATCCAGTATAGTAAGCAAATTTTGAGTCATTAATAGAGGAATTCAAGTCTTGAACCTACGACTTGCCAAGCGGGTACATCTCATCAAGCCCTCGCCTACACTCACTATCACGGCGCGCGCGGCTGCCTTGAAGGCGGCGGGCAAGGATATCATCGGCCTCGGTGCGGGCGAACCCGATTTTGATACGCCCGACTATATCAAACAGGCCGCGATCAAGGCCATTCAGGAGGGCTTCACCAAGTATACCGCGGTTGACGGTACGCCGGGGCTTAAAAAGGCCATCGTCAACAAGTTCCGCCGTGAGAACGGTCTTGAGTATACGTCCGATCAGGTCCTGGTTTCGGCCGGCGGCAAGCAGAGCTTTTACAACCTTGCCCAGGCGCTGCTTAATGCAGGCGACGAGGTCATCATACCCGCGCCGTACTGGGTCTCCTACCCCGATATGGTGTTGCTGGCCGAGGCGGAGCCCGTGATTATCCACGCGGGGATCGAGCAACGGTTCAAGATCACGCCTCGGCAACTGGAGGCTGCGATTACACCCAAGACGCGGCTGTTGGTGATGAACAGTCCGTCCAATCCAACCGGCGCGATTTACAGCCATGACGAACTTGCAGCGCTCGGCGAGGTGCTGCGCGATCATCCGCAAGTGTTGATTGCGAGCGACGACATCTATGAGCACATCCTGCTCGGCGATGCGCCGTTCTGCAATATCCTAAACGCCTGTCCCGATCTCTATGACCGCACAGTGGTTATCAATGGCGTATCCAAGAGCTTTTCCATGACCGGCTGGCGCATCGGTTACGCGGCGGGGCCGAAGCCGCTCATCGAAGCGATGAAAAATATCCAGTCGCAAAGCACCTCCAACCCCGCCTCGATTTCACAAGCTGCGGCACAGATGGCGCTTGAGGGCGACCAGTCGTTTATGAAAGATTGGGTACGGCAGTTCAAGGAGCGCCACGAGTTTGTGGTCAAGGAATTGAATCGCATCAAAGGTGTGCAATGTCTGCCGTCGCCCGGTGCATTTTACTCTTTCCCCAGGATGCAAGGCGTAATTGATGATCTCCCCGGCATCAAGGATGATGTGGCGCTGGCCGAATATATTTTGAATGAAACCGGCGTGGCGCTGGTACCGGGCTCCGCCTTCGGCGCGCCGGGATACATGCGTCTGTCGTTTGCGACCAGTATGGAAAATCTGCGCGAGGCGCTTGCGCGCGTGCAGAAACTCCTGGGCGCGTTAAGCTAGGTCAGCAGTTTGCGCGCGGCGGCGACGGCTAGACCGCGTTTGATAGGCGCGTTAAAGCTCGCCAGTGTTTCTTCCATGGCGCTCAGGCAAAACAGTACGTTGGTGGGGTTGCTCGCATAACCCATCAAACCGATGCGCCAGACTTTTCCTGCCAGGGCGCCGAGGCCGGCGCCGATCTCGAGGTTGTAATCGTTGAGCAGGGCGGCGCGCACTTCGGCGTCGTCCACGCCGTCGGGGATATAAATCGAATTCAACTGCGGCAGGCGTTCGCCTTCCTTCACCACAAAGCGCAAGCCCATCGCCTCAATGCCCGCTTTCAGCGCCTGATGATTACGGGCGTGGCGCGCCCAGGCGTTTTCCAGGCCTTCTTCTTGCAGAATCACCAGTGCTTCGTGCAGGCCATACAGGGCGTTAATGGGTGCGGTGTGATGGTAGGCGCGCTTGCCGCTGCCCCAATAGCCCATCACCAGATTCAAATCCAGAAACCAGCTTTGTACCTTGGTCTTGCGTGTTTTGATTTTTTCAACGGCGCGCTCGTTGAAGCTTACGGGTGACAGCCCGGGCGTGCAGGACAGGCATTTCTGGGAGCCGGAATAGATTGCATCAATTCCCCACTCGTCTACTTTTAGCGGTGAACCGCCGAGCGAGGTCACGGCATCCACGATAACAAGACAACCATAACGGTGCGCGATTTCGGTCAAACTTTTCACATCGGACTGTGTACCCGTGGAGGTCTCGGCGTGCACAAACGCGGCGAGCCTGGCGTCCGGATTTTTCTTGAACGCGTCTTCCAGTTTATTCGGGTCCACCGCGCTGCCCCAGGCGTCCTCCACCATAACGGCGGTCGCGCCGCAGCGTTCTACGTTCTCTTTCATACGCCCACCGAACACGCCGTTCTGGCACACAATCACTTTATCGCCGGGTTCGACCAGGTTCACGAAACACATCTCCATGCCCGCCGAGCCGGGCGCGGAGACGGGCAAGGTGAGCGGATTTTTGGTCTGAAAGGCGTACTGCAACAACACCTTCATCTCGTCCATCATCGAGACAAACACAGGATCGAGATGGCCGATGGTAGGCCGCGACATGGCTTCCAAAATACGCGGGTTGACATCGGAGGGGCCGGGGCCCATCAGGGTGCGGCGTGGGGGGTGAAATGATTTAATAGGCATAGTCGTTGTTGGGCAGGTTAGTTAATTAATTTTGGGGTATGAGAGGGTGCTCATCCATCGGCATCAAGCAGTTCAATCCAATGCCGCACGGGAAGGTCGGATTGGCTTTGCAGGTGCGTCAGACAACCGATATTGGCTGTAGCGATCCAATCAGGCGCCCCTGAGCGCAGGGCCTCAAGTTTATTTTTCAGAAGTTTTTGTGACAACCCTTTTTGTAAAATGGAATAAGTTCCCGCCGAGCCGCAACATAGATGGCTGTCGGGTACGAAGGTTAATTCAAAGCCAAGCTCCTGCAGCAAATCCTCCACTACACTATTTAATTTTTGCCCGTGTTGCAAGGAGCACGGTGAATGAAAAGCGATTTTTTTGGGCGACTTGAGCCTGAACGGACTCATATCTTCCGCGGCAAGTATCTCGCTGATGTCCTTGGCGAGGGCTGAAGTGCGTGCAGCCTTATCTGCGTAGTCGGGATCGTGCCGGAGAAGATGTCCATACTCTTTGACCAAGGCGCCACAACCGCTGGCAGTGATCACAATCGCCTCTGCGCCTTGTTCTATGTGCGGCCACCAGGCGTCAATATTGCGCCGCATAAATTCAAGGCCTTCCTGGTGAGCGCCCAGATGATAACTCAACGCGCCGCAGCAACCCGCGTATTGGGCTCTGACCAGGCTTATATCCAGCTTATCAAGCGCCCGCGCCGCGGCAGCATTGATATTAGGACTCAAGGCAGGTTGTACGCAGCCGTCCAGGACCAGCATGCGGCGTGTGTGGCGCATGGCAGGCCAGGGTGAGGAGGTGGAGCGCGGGGGCAGGGTTCTACGTAGTGCCTGCGGTAATAAATGGCGCAGCCATTGAGCCAGACGTAGCAATATGGCGAAGCGTGAACGATAGGGAAGGGTGGAGCATAGCATGCGCTGCACAACACGCTCGCGGAGTGGCCGTTTCACCTGCCTTTCGAGCAGGCCGCGCCCGATATCAACGAGGCGTCCATACTGGACACCGGACGGACAGGCGGTTTCGCAAGCGCGGCAGGTAAGGCAACGGTCAAGATGCAGTTGCGTCTTGTGAGTGACCTCGGCGCCCTCCAGCAGATTTTTTATCAAATAAATCCGTCCGCGTGGGCCGTCCAACTCATCGCCGAGCAATTGATAAGTGGGGCAGGTGGCGGTGCAAAATCCGCAGTGCACACAGGCGCGCAAGATGGCGTCGGCCTCCCGGCCCTCTGGAGTATTTTTATATTTGTCTAACAGTTGTGTCTGCATGATCTAAAAGGGCGCCTAAAAATCGGCGTACAGGCGTCCGGGATTGAATATGCCGTGCGGGTCAAAGGCGGATTTGAGGCGCTTGTGGATAGCAAGCATGGCGGGCGGTAACGGGTGAAACACTTGCCCCTTGCGTTCGCCATTGCGAAACAAGGTGGCGTGACCACCCAGCCGCGCGACGGTTTCCCGTATCACCTCCGCGGGCAACGGGTTCTTCAGCCAGCGCTGTGCTCCGCCCCAATCTATCAACCATTGCCCGGGGAGATTGAGCGGCAGGACGGCAGGAGGCGCCGATAATCGCCAGAGCGGGGCAGTGTCGTTAAAGAATCCGTGCTTGTGTTCGCGCACTCGTTCCCAGAAGGTAGCGCCCGCGTCGTCCACGATTCCGCCGATTTTCCGATGGGCGGCGCGCACTGCGGTGTCGCTGCCGAAAAGGCGGACGCGCAGGATTTCACCGTCATGACAGGCCGCGGAGAGCGGGAGCGGGCGAGAATTTAAAGTATTAAGCAGGGCGATCGCCTCTTGTGCAGTAGTCTGAAAACTTAGCGTGAGTTCGGTTTGCGGTTTTGGCAGCACCTTGAGTGAGATCTCCAGCAAAACGCCCAGCGTGCCGAGCGCGCCGGCCATCAGGCGTGAGACGTCAAAACCGGCCACATTTTTCATGACTTCGCCGCCGAACTTCAGGATCTCTCCTTTTCCGTTCAGAATTTTTACGCCCAGTACAAAATCCCGCACGGCGCCGGCGTAAGGCCGGCGCGGACCGGACAGGCCGCAGGCAATAGCACCTCCCACGGTGGCGTCGGCTCCAAAGTGAGGGGGTTCAAAGGCCAGCATTTGCCTGCGTTCGTCGAGCGCGGCCTCGATTTCACTAAGTGGCGTTCCGCCGCGCGCGGTGATCACCAGCTCTGACGGCTGGTAGCTTACGATCCCGCAGTGTTCACGCACCGGCAGAGGGGTTCCATTTGTTGCGCGCCCGTAAAAGTGTTTGGTGTTGCCACCTATGATATGTAACGGGGTCATATGCGCCGCCGCCTCACTTACCCTGTCTTGCAGGGCGGCGCTCCTGTCAGCAGCCATCAAAACCTATCCAGTTCAGGAAAACTGAGTTTGCCCTGGTGCACGTGCATCGCGCCAAACTCGGCGCAGCGGTGTAAGGTGGGAACGGCTTTGCCGGGGTTGAGTAAATCCCTGGGATCGAAGGCATGCTTGATTTCATGAAATTGCGCGAGTTCCGCCGGGGCGAACTGCAGGCACATGGGCGTGAGTTTCTCCACGCCCACGCCGTGCTCGCCGGTAATCGTGCCGCCGACGGCGATGCAGATCTCCAGAATCCTTGCGCCGAATGCCTCGGCCCGCGCGAGGTCACCGGGTTTGTTGGCATCATAGAGTATCAGCGGATGCAGGTTTCCATCCCCGGCGTGAAAGACATTCGCAACCTGTAATCGGAATTCCTTGGAGAGTTCGCCGATACGAGCCAACACCTCGGCCAGCCGATGGCGCGGTATGGTGCCGTCCATACAGTAATAATCCGGCGCGATGCGCCCGACGGCGGGAAACGCCGATTTACGTCCCGCCCAGAACTTGAGACGCTCGGTTTCGTCCCGTGCGGTACGAACCTCCGTCGCGCCTGCCTTGAGCAACAACTCACGCACCTGGAAGATCTGCTCGGACACTTCCGCATTTTCGCCGTCCACCTCGCAGAGCAGCAGTGCGGCGGCATCCACCGGGTAGCCCGCGTGGACGTAATCCTCGGCGGCACGGATGGCGAGATTGTCCATCATCTCCAGACCGGCGGGGATGATGCCCGCGGCAAAAATCGCGGCGACGACGTCGCCTGCCTTGCTGACGCTGTCGAAGGCGGCCAGCGCCACTTGCGCGCGCTCGGGTTTGGGCAAAAGCTTCACCGTGATCTCCACGATGACGCCGAGCAGGCCTTCCGAGCCGTGCAGGAGCGCGAGCAGGTCATAACCCGGCGCATCCAGTGCGCCTCCTCCGACCTCGATCAGCTCGCCCTCCATCGTCAGCATTTTGAGTCCCAGCACATTGTGAACGGTAAGGCCGTATTTCAGGCAATGCACGCCGCCGGAATTTTCCGCGACGTTGCCGCCGATCGTGCAGGCGATTTGCGAGGAAGGATCGGGGGCGTAATAGAGACCATAGGGCATGGCGGCCTCGGAAATCGCGAGATTACGCACACCGGGCTCTACCCGTGCGGTGTGATTGGCTGGGTCCAGCGCCAGGATGCGGTTGAAACGGGCCAGACTCAGCACCACGCCGTGAGAAAGCGGCAGCGCACCGCCGGATAAGCCCGTACCGGCGCCGCGCGCAACGACGGGGACATGCATTCCGCTGCACAGGCGCAAGATCGCGCGCGCCTGTTCGAACGTGTCGGGCAGACACACCACGCCGGGCAGTTGCCGGTAGGCGGTCAGCCCATCGCACTCATACGGGCGTACCTCTTCTTCCTCATACAAGACATCTTTGGGCGGAAGGATCTGCAACAAGGCCGCGAGCAAGGCTTGTCGTTCAGGCCAGATGTCTCGCTGGGTCGAGTTTAACATGGCATTCGATCGGGACCGGGTTACTTTGATTTCATGACTTCAGAGCGCCACTACATAGCTCATTCTATTGACCTATAATACCCATACGCATACTATACACGCCCTCACCTTCCCCGGTAGCTCAGTCGGTAGAGCAAGTGACTGTTAATCACTGGGTCGGCGGTTCGAGTCCGTCCCGGGGAGCCATTACACCAAAGTCCTGTGGGTTTTTTCGCAAGTTTCTAAACAAGCCTTAAAGTACCCGCACGCCTTCGCGCTCCAACATGCGTGTTAACGCAATCAGCGGTAACCCTACCAAGGCAGTGGGATCAGCGCCGCGGATGCTCTCAAACAGCGCTATCCCCAGACCTTCGGATTTGAAGCTCCCCGCACATTGATAGGGTTGTTCGCGGTTTAAATAATGGGTTATCTGCTCCTCGCTCAGCGAGCGAAACTCGACCGTTGTGTGTATGACCTCGATCTGGATTGTTCCGCTGGCGCTGTTCAGCAGGGCAACACCGGTATGAAATTGCAGACTATGCCCTGAAAACCGCCGCAGTTGGGCGACGGCCGCCTGATGGCTGCCCGGTTTGCCAATAATTTCATTTTCAAAGGTGGCGACCTGATCCCCGCCGATAATCAGGGCGGCGGGATACTGCTGCACCACAGCCCTGGCCTTGGCCTCCGCGAGCCGATGTACCAGTTGCGGCGCCGCCTCTCCGGGCAGAGGGGTCTCATCCACCTGAGGCGAGATGATGTCGAAAGGCAAACCCAATCGTTCCAGCAAGTGTCTTCTGAAGGGCGAGGTCGAAGCCAGGATGAGTTGCTGCATAATTTTTCCGGGTATCCAGGGATGGGCCGCAGCGCTTTGACTGGACGGTTGTTTAGTTATATTATGCGCGACCTATGTCAAAGCGGCTACCGGTGCATATAGACCCGCTGCAACTGGCCGGCAAGGGAGAGCTGTTATCCGGTGATCTGGAGCTTGCAGGGATGCGCAGGCTGGCCCCCTCGCTACACACTACGGAGGGGGCGGTAGAGGTCACCTTGGAATTCGGCGTGGACCCTGAACGGATACCCTATCTGCAAGGACATATACGCGGAAAACTCATTTTGACCTGTCAACGCTGTATGCAGGCTGTGGACTTCCCCGTAGACCTCGACATGACCTTGGGTCTGGTGAATTCCCCGGCTGAAGCGGACGCCCTGCCCGATCACTATGAGCCTTTAATGGCAGGATCTGAGCCGGTGATCTTGCCGGACGTTATCGAGGACGAGTTGCTGTTGTGTCTGCCTCTTGTGCCCAAACATCCTGAATCGCAGTGCCCGGCTTCGGCCCAGAAGCGCGAAGAAAAGCCGCAGGACACCCGCAAACCCTTTGCGGTGTTGTCGGATTGGAAGAAAAACGGCTAACCATTTATAATAGCGAGTCTATTAGTTAAGAGGAAACACCCATGGCAGTGCAAAAAAGCCGTAAAACACCCTCCAAGCGCGGCATGCGCCGCTCCCATGATGCGCTCACCGCACCGACACTGTCCATCGAGCCCAGCACGGGCGATACCCACCTGCGCCACCATATCAGTCCGAGTGGCTACTACCGCGGGCGCAAGGTCATCGCCGGCAAGGCCGAATAGTCAACGGATCGCTGAGCTGGATCCCGCTGCGGCTTGGCTCGCACTTTGAGCGCCGTGAAACGCTACTCTCCGACGCTCGGTTAATGAATACACCCGTCACTATCGCCCTTGACGCCATGGGAGGGGATTATGGTCCTCCCGTTGTGGTTTCTGCCGCGCTACGGATGCTTGCCGAGCGTCAGGATATCCGGCTCATTCTGGTTGGAGATCAGGAGTTACTGACTCACGAACTGAGGGTGAGCAAGCCCAATGAGCGTTTGCACATACAGCACGCCTCGCAACAAGTGGCATCGGATGAGTTGCCCTCCCAGGCCCTGCGCCTGAAAAAAGATTCTTCCATGCGGGTGGCGATCAATTTAGTAAAAGAGGGCAGGGCGCACGCCTGCGTCAGCGCCGGTAACACCGGCGCACTGATGGCCACCGCACGTTATGTCCTGAAAACCCTCCCCGGCGTAGACCGCCCGGCTATCTGCGCCGCGTTGCCCACCAAGATCGGCCGCACCCACATGCTTGATCTCGGCGCCAACGTGGACTGTAACCCCGAACAATTGTTTCAATTCGCCGTGATGGGCAGCGTGCTGGTGAACGCGACGGACAACATCGCCAAACCCAGGGTGGGTCTGCTCAATATCGGCGAGGAGGAAATCAAGGGCAATGAGCGCGTCAAGGACGCTGCACGCCTGCTCGGCAATAGCGACATGAATTATATCGGCTTCGTGGAGGGCAACGACATCTACGGCGGCGAGGTGGATGTGGTGGTCTGCGACGGGTTTACCGGCAATGTCGCCCTCAAGTCCAGCGAAGGCGTCGCGCAGATGATCGGCTACTTCATCAAGCAGGAATTCAAACGCAACCTGCTCACCCGGTTGGCGGCCATCATCGCCCTGCCCGCGCTCCAGGCCGTGCAGCACAAGATAGACCCGCGCAACTATAACGGCGCGAGCTTTCTCGGCCTGCAAGGCATCGTGATCAAGAGCCACGGTTGTGCCGACGTCGTCTCTTTCAGCAACGCCATCAAAGAGGCGTTGCTGGAGGTGGATAAGAACGTACCGCAGCACATCGGCAAACAACTGGAGTCGCAGTTGGCGGAGAGGGATGCGCTTTGACGGCCCGTTATACCCGCATCGCCGGCACGGGCGGTTATCTGCCCGCCCAGGTGCTGACCAACGCCGAGCTGGAAAAGCGGGTAGACACCACCGATCAGTGGATTGTCGAGCGCACCGGCATCCGTGAACGGCGCATCGCCGCGCCGGGTGAGAATACCTGCGACCTCGCCGAGCAGGCCGCGCGGCGCGCCATCGAAGCGGCGCGCCTCACCCCGGCCGACATAGATCTCATCATCGTCGCCACCACCACCCCTGACCGGATCTTCCCCAGCACCGCCTGCCTGTTGCAACAACGCCTGGATATCCACGGCTGTCCCGCCTTCGACATCCAGGCGGTCTGCACCGGCTTTATCTACGCCCTCGATATCGCCGACCGTTTCATCCGCACCGGCGGCGCGCGGCGCGCGTTGGTGGTGGGCGCCGATGTCATGTCGCGGATCACAGACTGGACCGATCGCGGCACCTGCGTGCTATTCGGCGATGGCGCGGGAGCTGTGGTACTCGAAGCAAGCGACGAGCCCGGCATCCTCTCTAGCCACCTGCACGCCGATGGGCAGTATCAGGACCTGCTCATGGTCCCGGCCGGCGTCTCACAAGGCTACGACAAGGTGCAAGAAGGCAAGGCTTATGTGCAGATGCAGGGCAACGAAGTGTTCAAGGTCGCCGTCAACACCCTAGGCCGCATCGTAGATGAAACCCTGGAGGCCAATCACTTGCCCCAGTCGGCCATAGACTGGCTGATTCCACATCAGGCCAATATCCGCATCATCGAGGCCACTGCGAAGAAGTTGAAGATGCCCATGGAGCGCGTGGTCGTCACAGTCGGCGAACACGGCAACACCTCGGCCGCCTCCGTGCCTCTAGCGCTGGATGTCGCGGTACGAGACGGGCGCATCAAGCGGGGCGAGACCTTGCTGCTGGAGGCCTTCGGCGGCGGGTTTACCTGGGGCTCGACGTTGTTGAAGTATTAGCTTTTCTCCCAGCAAGTATTCTATGCCGCAAACTAAATTCGGTATTGTATTCCCCGGGCAGGGCTCGCAGTCGGTCGGCATGCTCGCCGATCTCGCTAAGACCTATCCGCTGGTGACGGAAACCTATGCGGAAGCTTCGGAGGTGCTCGGGTATGATTTGTGGAAGCTCACCCTGGAAGGCCCGGAACAAACGCTTAACCAAACCACCCATACCCAGCCCGCGCTGCTCGCCGCTGGGGTGGCGGTGTGGCGGGTCTGGCAGTCGCGTACCTCGGCCGCTCCCGCCCTGCTGGCCGGGCACAGCCTGGGCGAGTACACCGCCCTGGTATGCGCCGATGCCCTGGAGTTCGCCGACGCGCTGGCGCTAGTGACGGCGCGCGGGCGTTATATGCAGGAAGCTGTCCCGGAAGGGCAGGGCGCTATGGCGGCCATCCTGGGATTAGATGACGATCGCGTCATCGCGGCCTGCGTGGCCGCTCAGTCAGAAACGGCCGGCGAGATCGTCGCGGCGGTCAATTTTAATTCCCCCGGTCAGGTGGTGATTGCCGGACATACCAAGGCGGTTGAACGGGCCATGGATCTCGCTAAGCAGTCGGGCGCCAAGCGCGCGTTACGCCTGCCGGTGAGTGTGCCTTCCCACTGCGCCCTGATGCGTCCCGCCGCTCTGCGTCTCGCCCAGGACTTGGCCAAAACCCGCATCCAACCACCACGCATACCGGTCATCAACAATGTGGATGCCGTCGCTGCACAAGATCCGGCAAAGATCCGCGATAGCCTTACAAGACAACTCTTTCAACCGGTGCGCTGGGTGGAGACTGTCCGCAGTATGGCGGCGGAGGGTATACATGCTCTGCTAGAATGCGGACCTGGGAGCGTACTCACCGGCCTCAACAAACGCATCGTCCCCGGCTTGAACTGTATGGCGATGTCAGACCCGGCCGGTTTGGAGCTGGCTCTGACGGCCATCGAGTCTTAGAACTTATCCATAAATAATTTACCGCAGAGGGCGCAGAGGAATCAAGAAGGATTTGTTTCTCCTCCGCGTCCTCCGCGGTGAAGCTTTTTCACCGCAAGGGACGCAGGGGAACTATTTATGGATATGCTCTTAATAAAAGGTTCATGACTACACTAAACAATGAAATCGCGCTGGTTACCGGAGCGAGCCGGGGCATCGGGCAGGCCATCGCCTTGGCGTTGGGCCGCTTAGGGGCCGTTGTGGTCGGAACCTCTACCTCAGAAACAGGTGCAGAAGCACTCAGTAACCTGCTGGGAAATAATGGAATAAAAGGTTCTGGTCATGTCTTGAATGTCACCGATCAGGGTTCCATTGCCGGTCTCCTCGAAACTGTAGAAAAAATCTACGGCACGCCCACCATCCTCGTCAATAATGCAGGAATTACCCGCGATAACCTATTGATGCGTATGAAAGACGAGGAGTGGGACGATATCATTGCCACCAACCTCACCTCGGTCTACCGGCTGTGCAGGGCCTGCGTGCGCGGGATGATGAAGGCGCGCCGAGGGCGTATAATCAACATCGCCTCGGTGGTAGGTCTGACGGGCAACGCCGGGCAGGCCAACTACGCCGCAGCCAAGGCGGGCATCATAGGCTTCACCAAGTCTCTGGCGCGCGAAGTGGGCTCACGAGGGATTACCGTTAATGCCGTGGCGCCGGGCTTTATTGATACCGACATGACCCGTGCGCTCAACGAAGAACATCGCAACCAGTTATTGCAGCAGATCCCGCTTAATCGCCTGGGCTCTGCCGATGAGGTCGCCGCGGCCGTCGCCTTCCTGGCCTCACCGGCGGCTTCTTACATCACCGGGGAGACGTTGCACGTCAACGGCGGAATGTATATGGCCTAGTGTCAAATATCCGTCTTAAGATAACGTTTATAGCTTCGCTTTACGCTTTTCATTAAAATACCGTTTATAATTCGACACCACATGTTGGGAGGAAGTCTTCGTCATGAATAATGTTGCAGAGCGCGTCAAGAAAATCGTAGTAGAGCAGTTAGGGGTGAAAGACGAGGAAGTCAGCAATGAGTCCTCCTTCGTAGATGATCTTGGCGCGGACTCTCTCGACACGGTCGAACTGGTCATGGCCCTGGAGGAAGAGTTCGAGTGTGAGATCCCCGACGAGTCGGCGGAGAAGATCACCACCGTCCAGCAGGCCATAGACTACATCAACGCCCATCATCAACAGAGCTAATATCTTTTCATTGGCAGTCAAGGCCGCCTCATTGCAGAATGAGCGCGGCCTTTGCTGTTTTAGGTAAGGGAACCAGGTGGAAAAAAGACGCGTCGTCATCACCGGGCTCGGCATGGTCTCGCCGGTCGGCCTTACCGTGCAGGAGTCGTGGGCGGCTATCCTGGCCGGTAAGAGCGGCATCGGTCCGATCACGCACTTCGACGTCAGCCAATTCTCCACCCGCTTCGGGGGCAGCATTAAGGACTTCGACCCGGCCCGCTACATCCCCGCGAAGGACATCAAGAAAATGGATCCCTTTATCCATTACGGCATTGCCGCGGCCAAGGAGGCGATCGCCGACGCCGGGCTCACCGTAACCGAGGCCAATGCCGAACGCATTGGCGTTGCCGTCGGCTCGGGGATAGGCGGGCTGCCGGGCATCGAGAAAGGTCATCTCGCTTATCTGGAGGGGGGACCACGCAAGATTTCGCCGTTCTACGTCCCCAGCAACATCATCAATATGATCTCCGGCAATCTGTCCATTATGTACGGCATGAAGGGGCCGAATTTCGCCATCGTCACCGCCTGTTCGACCGGTGGGCACAACATCGGCATGGCCGCACGCCTCATCGAATACGGGGATGCCGATGTGATGGTCGCGGGCGGCGCCGAGATGGCGACCTCACCCACGGGCCTGGGCGGATTTTGCTCCGCACGTGCCTTGTCCACACGCAATGACGACCCCGCGACCGCCAGCCGGCCGTGGGACCGTGACCGCGACGGCTTCGTCCTCGCCGACGGCGCGGGCGTGATCGTGCTGGAGGAATATGAGTACGCCAAACGGCGCGGCGCGAGAATCTACGCCGAGTTGATCGGCTCAGGGATGAGCGGCGATGCGTATCACATGACCCTACCGTCGGAAGGCGGGGAGGGCGCACGCCGCTGCATGGAGAACGCCCTGCGCAACGCCCACATTGAACCCCACCAAGTGGACTACATCAACGCGCACGGCACCTCGACGCCTTCCGGCGACAAGGCCGAGACCCTCGCCGTGAAGGCCGCCTTTGGCGATCATGCCCACAAGGTCGCCATCAGCTCCACCAAATCCATGACCGGCCACCTGCTGGGGGCGGCCGGGGGAATCGAGGCCATCTTCAGTATCCTGGCCATCCGCGACCAGGTCGCCCCGCCGACCATCAACCTGTTCACACCCGATCCTGAATGCGATCTGGATTATGTGCCCAACGCGGCGCGCCCCATGAAGATTGACGTGGTGCTGTCAAACTCCTTTGGTTTCGGCGGCACCAACGGCACGCTGGTCTTCAGCCGTTTGCGTTGAACCCTTCGGCCAACCGTGATGGCCGAGTCACACCGGTTAAATTATGAGATTGACCCCCTAGCCCTGCTAGCCCTGCATCGGCTGAATCCGGCACGTTATCCTTATCTGCTGGAAAGTGTCGTGCACGGCACTCCTAGCGCACGGTATGACATCTTGTTTGCCTTTCCCGGTGAGACGCTGACGCTTACCGAGAGGATGGTGAGCTGTTGATCAAGGTTGTAGCTGTAGCGGGTGGCTTCGTCGCTGGGGCCGAGATCGGGCGGGGTGTAGCGGTTTTCCAGATCTACACAATAAGATTTTTGCGCCCCAAGAGAGCTAAAGCACATACTCAATTTTTACACCGTTATCTATGTCCTTGATGTACCCACGTATAAATTCGTTTCTTTCATCAATGGTAAAGCATTTTAAGTGGCTAACCTTGCCTTTGAACTCCTCTTTGTTGATCAATGAGCAACTGACCGGGAGCCTTAGCAAGTCAACTAAACCGGGTCGTATTTTTTTCCCTTGCTGGAGAATGGCATAAGTTACAGCTTCTCCAGTACTCTCGCCTACATATACCTCTACCAACTGGAGCAATAATTGCCTTGCCTTGTCGTTGTTACAGAAGTGGCTCCGGAAACATCATTCCCGCCTATAGAGTGAGAGAGTCCATACCATTACCCTACCGGGCTGGAGATGGTAAAGGTGACATGCCAAGCTCTGCCCATACAGTAGGATCGTCAGTAATATAAAAAATTGGCTCCATTCGACGATGTTCAATTATTTCAGTTACTCCGTATGCCGTTGTAATCTCATAAGATGGATAACCTGGTGGAAACCCTGAGCGTGGCGTTTTCAGCTTGAAAGGTTTCAGACCCTTATTCTTGCCCTTCACCTTTGCGAGTTTCTGATTCTTTGTGTTGCGTAGGATGAATGTCGAGGTACGCCCCCATGGCTTGACGTAATAGCTCATCGTAACAGTAACATCTGAACGTGAAAGCCCTGGAGGAAGAGTAAACCATTTTGGCAACCGAGACTCCTGTGCGAGCTCGAAAGAAGATTCGGGAAAATACTCGCAGCCTAATAATGACAGAAACACAGCAATAATAATTGCAGTGAATAGCTTATACATCTTGTTCGCTATAACCATGGTTTTGCTTTCTGCATAAGTCTCGTCCCATAATTGTAAGTACGTAGTTTTTGGATTGTTAGTGACGCCTCATACTCTGTACTTTGTACTTTGCATTGTTTCGCGTTACGCGGTTGGTGATAGCTTATATATCAAGACTTGAGCCTCATGTCCGCTCTTCAAATCTTTTGCGAAACTGAGCACCAAGAATCCCCCGGCAAGATAAGGAGTCGAAAGAAAAAACAAAACTATTCAGTGAAGGCGGCAATAGATTAGACGTTGGCCACTTAAAAACCATAAAAATAGCCTGCGCTAAAGCAATGACTATCCCCCAATGCCACCAACGCTCTGGAATGAAATATCCTAACAGGGCGCATTCAACAGTCAGTAATGGGATACCTACTTTATAATATAAACCACTACCCTATGCCTCTGGGTCACCTGTGAGTGCAGGAATTACAACCCATAAGGATAATCCTGATGCTGCAGTAAAAAGGGAAAGGGTCAAGTCTTGACATAACAGTTTTATCGCTCCCCTTTGATTATCTTGCTCACTGTCGAATAGTGTACTCCCGCACTATCCGAAAGGGAAAGGGTCAAGTCTTGACATAACAGTTTTATCGCTCCCCTTTGATTATCTTGCTCACTGTCGAATAGTGTACTCCCGCACTATCCGCAA
Source organism: Gammaproteobacteria bacterium (assembly GCA_016195665.1). NCBI lineage: Bacteria > Pseudomonadati > Pseudomonadota > Gammaproteobacteria > Gammaproteobacteria bacterium. The sequence continues at coordinate 18,489 of JACPZD010000029.1, forward strand.
TTGCCGCCATGCTATAACCGTATTCTAAATATGCTTGTTGCATGGTTTTGTCGCGCATCATCTTGTCACCCCGCACTTCCTTCGTAAACAATTTCTTTATGTTGGGCCGATGCAGGAGTCGCTGGGCACGAGGGATTTCTGTTAATGGGTCTTTGCCTTCGAGCAGGGGACGTATTTTTTCGACAAAGGTTGCTGTGCCTAATAGCACTTGCCCCTGTAGCGCACCCCAGGGGGAGACCAAGCCGATGCCTTGCGCGACAAATTCAGCATAACGTTGTCGCGCTATAGAGCGCCGTTTGCCAAATTGCCCCAGTAACCAATCGGTGTTGAGCCAGCCAGGGCAGGCGGTCATGCCCAGGGTGGCCGGGTAGCTGCTCCATGGGTAGCGTTCAATGTGTTTGACCATTCTGGCGCGAATAGGATTGAGGACCACGTAGCGGCACAATTCCAGCAGGTAGCTGTCGCGTTCCACCAGGATGGCCTTGTAGCGCCCCTGAAACAGATGCCCAACGCGCTGATGATGGCGGTTGAAACGCTGGGTATAAACGCCATTCAATTGCCGCATGCCCTGCGACAGATTGCCATCGGGTGTCTCAATCAGAAGATGATAATGGTTGTCCATCAGGCAATAGGCATGGCACAGCCAACCCAGCCGCACCACTGCTTCGCTCAGGCAGGTTAGGAATGTTTCTCTGTCTCTATCACCAAGAAAAACAGCATTCTGCGCATTACCGCGAGCGGTAACGTGGTAGATAGCGCCGGGGTATTCGAGTCGCAGTGGACGAGCCATGCGAAGGAGACTAACTCATCAAAAGTGGCATATCAAGACTTGACCCTTTCTTTCTCTTTCTTTTCTTCTCTAACTCATCAAAAGTGGCATGTCAAGACTTGACCCTTTCTTTGCTTTTGTGTCCGTGAAAACAGGGGTGCCTCATCTTGACCCTTTCTTTCTCTTTCTTTCTGCTAGTACTCCCTAGTACTTAGAATGACAGGTATTAAAAACAAAGAAGACACCAAAATCAAAAGCAAGATACATATAAAACCAGCCACAAGCTGTACTAAGCCACGCTTTCTATATTGTTCAAAGACAACTTTGTCCTGTGGATCAACGTTGTCTTTCCAAGATTTTGTAAATGGCAGCCTACTTTGAAAAATTAAAATTTTTGAGTATTTTTGAGTAAGCTCCTTAGATGGGGTTGCTTTATACACCCAAATCCCTATTAAGATTTGCAGTAACACCGTCACGAACCCAATCGCATACATTAACATTAAGACGAGATCTGAGCTCACGACTTTCTAATTCAAAATGGTGTGAAGAATAAAGCCGCACAGACTATACCAATGCCCAGTGCTTGAAGAGAGCTTATTATCTGCGCTTGAGTTAATTGTTGTGCTAACTCGATACCCTGTTTCTTCAAGTCTAGTATTTTTTGCTGTCTGTCATCTTCCGATAATCCCGCAGGGCATGAGTTCTCAAGCTGGCGTATCTGTTCATTAATCTCCTCAATTTGGTCTGCGAATTTAGTGAGATCTAGATAGGTACTGATATAATCATACGCATCATAAGCAAGACATATTCCAGCAGTTACTGGTCCATTACCCGTCGGATCGATAAAGTTCACCGGATTATTCAACACATGGCGGTAAAGGTTACTATCCCCTCCTTGGAATCTTATCGGATCCTTCGCCGTCCAACGACCGGTTTCAGCGTCATAATCTCTGGCTCCAAAACGAGTCAGCTTGGTGTGCTGATCATAGAGCCCCCCCGCAAAGCCAAACGGCTGGAAGCCCGGATTGGTGTCTTGGATAATGTTACCGAATTCATCAAAATCCATGCGCTGGGCAATAGCTCCGTCTGCCGTGTTGATGATGAGCCGTGGGCTACCTAAGTGATCTGAAATAATTCGGTAAGTGACGCCTCCCTTTATCATGTAATCCGGTACGTTAGCCTTTGAGCCGTAAACAAATCTGCTTACTATATTACCCGCCCCGTCTAGTTCGGCAATTGGATTCAGTTGGTTTTGGTACAAGAAACCCTGAGCGAGAGTCCCATTAACTTTCTTGCCGATGCGTCGATTATTACCATCAATGATGTAATCAATGTTCGTTCCACCCGGCAAGGCCACCGTGCGCAGATTGCCGAGGACATCGTAAGTGTACGTGGTGTTCTGGGTTCCTTGAGTCTTGCTCTGGAGTTCACCATTGAGGCTATAGGTGTAGTTCACCCCCACCGCCGGCCCTCCTCCGCTGGTGGGGAGGGTGTAGCTGGTGAGGCGGTCTTGGGCGTCATAGGTACCTGTTGCTGTGCCTGTCACGTCAGTCTTGCTCAGGCGGTTGCCGTTTTGATCGTAGGCGTAGCTGGAAACAATAACGCTGTTTTTTCTGACCTCAATTAACCGTCCGGCGGTGTCGTAGCCGTAGGCGTAGCTGTCGGTTTGGGTGCCTACGGTTTCGGTCTTTTGGGTGATGCGGCCGAGGGTGTCGCGGGTATAGAGGGTGCTGTATTGAGGTGTATTACTGTAGCTGGCGTTGAATTGGTTGAGTTCGCCGAAGGGGGTGTAGTTTTGGCTGGTGGTGAGGGTGCCCAATGTGGTGCCGGTGAGGAGGCCGTTTTGGGTGTTGCGGCTGAGGGTGAGGGCTCCGGCTTGGGTGAGCAGGCTGTCGGCGTCATAGGTGAAGTTGATGCTGCTAGGGGTAGGAGTACCACTGCTCGCAACGCTTAAACTCTGGGGCCGGAAGTCGCTGTCGTAGCTGCGGCTGACGCTACCGGCGATGGGGCCGCTCCAGGCCTCGGAGAGGACGAGGGGGCCGTCGTAGACGTAGTGGAGGTTGGCTCCGGTCGCGGCGCTGATGTCGGTGACTTGGCCGCCGCCGTTGTAGGTGTAGTTGACCCCTACTCCACCTGCCGGGCTGCTGGTGAGGGCGTTCAATCGTCCGCCGGTGTC
>JACPZD010000030.1 GCA_016195665.1 Gammaproteobacteria bacterium
GTAGCTGTAACGAGTGAGGCCGTTGTTGGGGTCGGTGACCTGGAGCAGGCGGTTGAAGTTATCATAGCTGCTGGTAGTACTACGGTTGAGCGGATCGGTGACGGCGGTACGATTGCCGTTGTTGTCGTATTGGTAATTGGTGGTCTGGGCCTGCGCGCCGATGTCCTGGGCGAGACGGCTCAATTGATTGAACACCCGTGAGCGGGTTTGGGTGAGTGCATGGGTGGGATCGAAAATGTCCTCTTTGGTGCGATTACCCATCGCATCCAGGGTATAGACGATGCGGTTGCCGAGTTGATCGGTGATTTGGGTCAAACGGTGCGCGGCGTCGTACGTAAAGCTCATGAAGCTACCATCGGGCAGGGTGGTCTTGAGGAGGTTCCCCACGCCGTCGTATTGATAACCCGTCACCTCGCCACCGACGCTGCGCGAGATAAGCCTACCGCGCAGGTCATAGCTCAGGTTAGTCACCAGGCCGTTGGGGTCTTGCACGGTCAGAGGCCGGCCGTGGGCGTCGTAGGCGGTGATCTGGGTGGTCTGGTTCAGGGCGTTGAGGGTGGTGGTGAGATTGCCGGACGAGTCATAGACATAGGTGGTGGTGTCGGTGGCATCGGTGCGCGGCCCGTCACTTAAGGTCATCTGACCGTTGGCATTGTAGGTGTAGCGCCAGGTGCGGGAGAGCGTGCCCGCGGTGACGGTCTTCTGGGTGAGATCGCCGGAGGCGTCATAGACCAAGGTCGTGACCCGATTCGGCTCGGTGATTTTGGTGGGCAAGCGAAACGTCGGATGCCACTCGGTGGTAAGGGTGCGCGCCAAGGGCGTGCCCGAGGCCTCGGTGCGGCTGGTTTCTAAATTACGGGTGAGGTCATACGTATAAGTGGTGACGTTGCCATTGAAATCGGTGCGCGCGGCGACGTTACCGTTGGCGTCGTAGCGGGTGGCGGCCGAGGCATTGGCCCCGCAACTAGTGCAGGCCGGGCCTTCGATGGCGGTGTTCTTCACCACGCCGAGGATGGTCTGAAAGCGATAGGTACGTACCGCACCCAGGCTATCGGTCACGGTGGTAGAGTTGGTGTTGTAGACCAGGCTGACCTTCTCTGCCCCACCGGCGTGCTCCGAGGAGATCGCGCGGCCTTGCGTATCGTAGGCATACGTCGCAAAGCGCACACCGTTTTCATCGGTGATGCCGGTCAGGGCATTGCGGAAGGTCGTGTTTTCGTAGAGATAGCTGCGGGATTTACCGTCGGGATAGGTGACGGAGGTGAGATTGTTGTTGGCGTCGTAGGCGTAGCTGTAGAGCTTGCCGGCGGGGTCGGTCATGGCGCTTATACGGTTCGACGTGTCATAACTAAATGTGAGCGTGCGGCCGAATGGATCGGCCACTGAGGCCAGGCGGCCGGAGGCGTCATAACTCAAGGTTTGGGTGAGGCCGGCGCGGTTAGTGATGGAGAGCAGCTTGCCGGAGGCGTCGTAGAGTTCGGTTTCGTCGTCGGAGTTGGTGTATTTCCAGCCGGTGGGGGCGCCGGTGGCGTCGGTGAGACGGGTGAGTTTGTCGGTGATGTCGGAGTCGGGGGTCCAGATGCCGTTCAAAAGAGTGAAGAAAAAAGCTTTGCCATCGGGTCGACTAACTGTGGCAGTCGTTATTGATGAAAACTGATTCATGACAACTTTTCTGCTAAATGTGCTTCTCCAGTTGAAACCTAAGTCAGTACTCTGTACTACCTGTGGGTCGCTGTTATAGTGCCGTTGAAAGAGTGAGTATGATGTATTGAAATTATTGTAGTCAGTTTCAAGCTGATATTTATTACCCACACCAGAGTGAATAGGATTGCCAACACCTGAACCATCCGGCGGGCAGCCAGCATTTTTAGTCTTTCGGTCTGCCACCAAAAATACTGTCAGACCGCTCCAGCAACGTATGCTATTGTTCAAGCAAGGCTCAGCACTCGGTGGCACACAATCAATCCGGACAGCTTTACCTTCATCCCAAAATATTACATCTGGACGATAGTAGGGATCACAAACAGCATCCTGACACCTAGCATGGGCAGCGCTTTCCCAATCAGAAAAATAGGATTTCCTCCAAATGGAACAAAAACCACCCATTAGATCGGCTTGCCATAACCCGCCATCACTCGTATAGGCAAATGTGTTACTTGCTGCCAGGCCTTGGCTTAGGAGCAGTCCGATTAATGAGTAGATTTTTAGTGAGAAAGTGAGGTGCTGGGGAGTGACTGTATAAATGTGTGGGGGGGGGGGGGTACTGAATACTGTGCGCGCAACGCACACTACGATTTTTTTTAACGTTTCGCCCAAAACCGATAGAGTGCGTGAGCCCATCGTGTTTCTCCCTGGTGCGGTGTTTATGGGTAGCGTGCGTTGCGCGCACGATTAAAATCTTTTTTGCTCATTGGGACTACAGTTTGTCGCGTTGCTTTGCAACTGTCACCCCCTCGCCTTTCGCCATTTCCCTCATCCGGCCCTTCGGGCCACCTTCATCCCGGTGGGAGAAGGGAAAAAGTCGGTAATCCCGGGTTACGACGCACAGCGCCTAACCCAGGCTACGAGATACCTCTACGACTTGCTTTACTATTTTCGGATGCAACTTTTCCAGTCATTTAGCCGCCTTGGTAAACTCATCGACGGTGATCCCGGCGGCTCGGATGAGGCTACGCAATGTCCCTTTAGCGACTTCTTTATGATCGGGCACGGACAGTGTTGCGTGATGGTTTTCTTTGACCAGGATGATATGGCTGCTGCGTTGCCGGACAACCTTCCATCCGAAGGACTCAAAAATATTGACAACTTTGCGTCCATTGAGTGTTGGCAGGCTGGGCACTAAACAGCCACTTCAAGTTGCCGGGTCTCAATAGTCAAAGGCATGCCGCGTTCCGCTCTGACTTCCAGGCACAACCGAATGGCTTCCTGGAGGTTAGAAACGGCTTCTTCTTTCGTCGCCCCCTGGCTCACACAGCCGGGTATCGAGGGGCACTCAGTGATCCATATCCCGTCTTCGTCACGATCCACTGTAATGGTAAATTGCATGGGCGTTGTTCCTCGTGACGGTCGCAGATCAGCGCGCCGTGCCCGACTTTGATGAGCCGATATGAGATGGGTTCTCCGAGGAGGTTCTTAGCGCAACTACCAAGGCAATTGCCGCATAGACTACGACTAACGCCATTCCCATGAAAACGGCTGTTTGCATGCTCATAGTTAACCCTCTATCGCAAGTATGAGATTAGCTATAATCTGGCAGATAACCCACCAAATAAAAGCCCCAAGCATAATGAGCGGGTCTGTCAGCGAATAGCCGAGAATCCCAAGCCCTATGCCGCCCAGCGTCGAGATTTTCTTCAACTCTTCAGCGACGGACTTGCGAACTTCGTGATTAAACCTGAGCTTCATTTCAGTTTCCGGCTCTGTCCCAGACCCACTTACGTTAGTCTATCCCTTACTGCATCGGCCAGCCAGCCTCAGTTTGTCACGTAGCTTCGCAACGTGATCTACGCCTTTCCCTCACCCACGCCCCGGCTCCTGCTCAGCTTCCTGCCTCGCTGGCCACCCCAGCCACGCCCACCTTGGCGTGCCGTTTGCCGTTGCACGGCTCATCCCAAAGGGAGAGGGGGCTACAAAGTGTATTGTGCAAATGAATTCGCATTGACGTGTGGTGTTCATTACACGCCAGCTTTTACAATCTTCCCGCACTTGTCAAGAATTATTTTATGACAAGGGCTGAATGTTTCTTAAGAGGTAAATTTAGATTTGGGTTGTAAGTGGTTGATCGGTATTGGCGTTATGCGCAATACTGGCGGGGACACTTATTATGATGAATTTTTTGTGAAGGTGGGTTTGAGATGCTTCCAAGCTTGGGGTGCGCAGGCAGTTCGTCGGCAAGATCGAATAGGCGTTCGACGACCTGTTGCGCGTGGTAGAGGGAGTCTCGGCTGATGTACTCGGCGATGCGATCAATGTCATCGAGCGCCTCGTGCGACCAGATCAGGGTTTGAGCCATTTGCTCAGGCGTTCTTTGGCCTGCTCGTGGGTGAGGTGTTTGCCGTTGCGGATGTCGTCGCTTCCACGGCGGATCTTCTCAAGCACGTAGAGGTGATACTGGATATCCTCGATCGTGCTGTCGTCGGGCAGATGATCTAACAGGTCGCGGACATCCTGCTTAGTAGTTTGCATCGTGAGCCTCCTCTTTGTGATGGACCCATTTTTAGCATGTCACGGCGCCGGTGTTTTTTCCGCCTTAAAGGACTCTCAGCCACGCAACCTGAAGATGTGCTTGATCTATTTTTGTTGGTGGTGAGCGCGAGGCCTTCCTTGAAACGCGTATCCTGGTGCTGCTAGGGCTTGTCTTCGGTGAGCTTTGCTAGCATACTCGTTTTTCGAGGCAATAACTGTCGGTAGTGCATCACTGTGAGAATCTCGATGCGCTCTGTGGTGACGCGGTAGATAAGGCGGTACGGCCGTTCAAGCAGTTCACGCAGGTCTTCCCTTCGATAATCCGGCAATTGCCGGCCACTGAGCGGTGCGGTATCGAGTTGGCGAGCCCGTGCTAAGATCCGGGCAACCACGTCTTTAGCCACTAATGGGGCATCTTTGGCAATGTAGGCCTCGATGTCTGCTAGACGCGCGTGCGCTTCCGGCGTCCAGTAGGTGGCTGTCATCCGGTGATGCCGAAATGCTTTTCGATTTCTTCCTGTGGGATGAGGCGACCCGCTTCGGAATCGGCCAGACCGCGCTCGATCGAGGCCCGCACCTCGATCTGATACGCGAGATCATCCCAAGTAGAGTCATCGGGAAGTTGGTCAATTAAGTGGTGGGCAGCCTGTTTTAGATTAGCGGTGGTCATCGGTCTCTCCTCGTAAACCGTCCTGATGTTGCCTTGCTAAGCATATCAGTTTTCAGTGCTCTCTACAGCTCCTTGTGCTTGAGCTTTGCTAGCTGATAATCCACCAAAGACCCCCTTAGAGGCCTCTCAGCCGCGTAATCCGAAGATGCGCTTGATCCATTTTTTTGCTGTGGGCGTGAGACCTTCTTTCAAGCGCGCATCGGCGACACGGCGGTTGATCTGCGCGAGGGTCGGGTAGATGTGAATCACCTTGGAGAGAGCGCCGGCCTTGAGCCGCTGTGCGAGCGCGAGCACGTATTCGTGAATGATCTCTCCGGCGTGCGGGCCGACCAGCGCGGCACCCAGTAATCTTCCTTTGGGATCGGTGATGAGCTTGGCGAAACCGTGCGTTGCGCCTTCCGCCTGGGCGCGATCGATGTCGTGAAAGGGGAAGGTGTAGACCTTGTGGGTCACGCCTTGTTGCTTGGCCTCGGCTTCCGATAAACCGACGCGCGCGACCTCGGGATCGGTGAAGGTGCACCAGGGGATTATCCGCTGTTCGACCTTGGCGGGCAGGTGAAACAAGGCGTTGCGCAACACCACGCCTGCGGTGTGCTCGGCCATGTGGGTGAATTGATAATGACCCGCCACGTCGCCACAGGCATAGATATGCTTCTGAGTGGTGCGCAGCCGCGCATCAAGTATCAAGCGGCCGTTGTTTAATCCGACTCCCGCCGCTTCCAGTCCCAGATTTTCGAGATTCGCCTGACGGCCGGTGGCGACCAAGAGGTGAGTGGCGTGGAGGGTTTTCTGCTGGCCCTGACCATCCTGCACCGTCAGGCGCAGGCCGCCGTCCGCACCTTCTACCTGCATGGGGGTATGACCGAGATAAAAATCTACTCCTTCATTCTTTAGCTGCTCCAGCACAACAGCCGCTACATCGCCGTCTTCCTTTGGCAAAATCCCGGCGCCGCGCTGCACCATGGAAACTTGCGAGCCCAGGCGAACAAAGGCTTGCGCCATTTCAAGTCCGATCGGGCCTGCGCCAAGCACGATTAAATGCGGGACCTCTCCGGTCAGATTAAATACCGTTTCGTTAGTGAGGTAGAGAGTTTTATCGAGCCCCCGGATGGAGGGAATTGCAGGCCTGGAGCCGGTGGCGATAACAAATCTTTTTGCGGTGATGTGGCGTCCGTTTACAGTAAAAGTATGCGGATCTATGAATTGGCCTGAACCAAAGATCACGTCCACACCCATGCCGCGGAAGCGTTCCGGACTATCATTGGGTTCGATGGTCTTGATGACCGAGGCGACATGTTGCATGACGGCGCCGATGTTGACGCGCGGTGCATGGGCCTCGATGCCGAAGCGCGCCGCATTACGCATACCGTGGGCAAGCGCTGCTGAATGCAGTAATGTCTTGCTGGGTACGCAGCCGTAATAGAGGCAGTCGCCGCCGAGTTTGTGTTTTTCCGCCAAGGCGACCTTGGCGCCCAGCGATGCGCCGCCTGCGGCTACGACCAGCCCGCCCGCGCCGCCGCCGATAATGCAAAGATCAAATTCCGGTTTCATCGCCGATCGGATATCCAGAAGTTCAACTGTTCGACAGTCTAAAGTGTAATTATCACGGAAATGTCACATGGTCATGAAATAATTTTCGCGCCGGTGGAACTCCCGGCAGCGGTATTCATCCAATGACGCATAGTCGTCAAGGAAGGCGTGGGACAGTAACGGACTTCTGCTATAGTAAATAAGCTGTCGGCGACGATAGACATGAATCATAAACCAGACAACCCATTCAAGGAGATTCAAGTGAGTACTGCAACCACATTGAAAGGTTTTATTCTCGCCACCGCCGCCGCGAGTCTTTTCGCCAGCGCGGGTTTCGCCACCGCTCATGAAGGCGAGGGCTCCGCCGCGAAGATCCATTGTGAAGGGGTCAACGCCTGCGCAGGCAAAAGCGATTGTAAGGGCGAGAACGGCTGCAAAGGCAAGAACGGCTGCAAGGGGCAGGGTTTCCTCGAGATGACTAAAGAAGAGTGCGACGCCGCCAAGGCCAAGATGGAGAAGGGCAACTAATTATTCTCCGCCAAGAGTCGGGTGCTTAGGCGCCCGGCTTTTTTATAACGAATAAATTAATAAATTCAGCTCCGCCTGCAAACCACATGTCAAACAGATTTCCATTTCTTGGGTACGGCTTAGGGCTTCGCAAGGAGCACTACCAAACCATCCTGGAAGAGCGGCCCAAAGTAGACTGGTTCGAGGTGCTCTCCGAGAATTATCTGGTTCCGGGCGGCAAACCGCTTTACCATCTTGATCGCGTGCGTGAGCATTACCCGGTGGTGATGCACGGCGTGTCGCTTTCCATCGGCAGCTCCGACCCGCTCAACCGCGACTATCTGCGTGATTTGAAGTCGCTCGCCGAACGCATTGAACCACGCTGGATATCCGATCACTTGTGTTGGACGGGTGTGCATGGCGTCAATGCGCATGACCTGTTGCCGCTGCCTTACACCGAAGAGGCGCTCAAACACGTGACGGCGCGCATCGCCGAGGTGCAGGATTGTTTAGGACGGCGGATACTGATAGAAAACGTATCCAGCTATCTTACTTATACGCGGTCTGCCATCACGGAGTGGGAGTTTTTGCGCGCGGTGGCCGAAGAATCCGACTGTCTGATATTACTGGACATCAATAACATTTATGTCAGCGCCCGAAATCACCAGTTCGATCCGCTCGATTATCTGGATGGCATTCCCGTGGAGCGCGTTCAACAGTTCCACCTGGCCGGACACAGCTATAGCAAAAACGGCGAGATCATCATTGATACCCACGACAACCCGGTCATTGATGAGGTCTGGGAACTTTACATCCAGGCCGTGCGCCGCTTCGGCGAGGTCAGCACTATGATAGAGCGGGACGACAATATACCGCCGCTCAATGAGCTGCTGCTGGAGATGGACAAGGCGCGTATCCTGGCTCAAGCGGTGCAGACCAATATGGCGGCGGCATGAGCGGCGGGCCTGCGCAACATTTGAGTGAATTGCAGGACGGATTTCAGGATTATTTGTTGATCCCGAATCCCGGTCATCCGTTCCAGTCGCAGGTGGTCGGCAACGGCCAGGCGAGCGCCGAGTCTCGGTTACAGATATATGCAGAAGCTTATCGGTTACGCTTGGAAGAGGCGCTGGAGACGGATTTCGAGGCCTTGCATGCCCTGCTCGGTGACGAGCAATTTCACGAACTTTGCTTGCGGTACATAGACGCTCACCCTTCCTCGCATTATTCGTTGCGCTATTTCGGCCGCTCCATGAGTGATTTTCTGCGCGCCGTTTCCCCCTATGCGGCGCAAGGCGTGTTGGCGGATCTGGCTGGTTTTGAGTGGAGCTTGATTGACGCCTTCGACGCGCCGGACGGCCCCGCCGTCACGGTGGAAGACATGGGGAGACTTCCGACGGAGACATGGCCTCACTTGCGCTTTGAACTGCACGCCTCCGTGCAGCGCCTGGAACTTACCTGGAATGCGCCGCAAATATGGGCCGCGCTCAAAGATCAGCAGACCCCGCCCGCGCCGGAGAAATTGGAATCACCGCAGCGGTGGCTGGTGTGGCGGCAAGATTACCGGAGTTATTATCGTCCGCTGAGCGACTCGGAGGCCTCGGCCCTGGACTGCGCGCGCGCCGGTAAAACCTTTGCCGAGCTGTGCGAAGATTTGTGCCGGCAGATGGAAGAAGAAAAGATTGCTGCGGCTGCCGCGGGATTTTTACAGCGCTGGGTCAGCGATGGGCTGGTGCGGGAGGTTTTTAGTCACCACCCCAATCCATGACCGGTTTCGACGGATAGGCCGAATGAATTCGGCCCTACTGCGGATGTTGCTTTAACCACTCATCGGCCTTTTTTAAGGCGGTCTCGACCTCCTCGGGGGGCATCTTCAAGGCGAGTTCAACCAAAAATCTTTCGGCGGAAGGCTCCCCGCTCACCTGCGCGATCTTGAACCACATATAGGCGGTGGTCAGATCCGCCGGAACTCCCCTCCCGTTTTGATACATGGTGGCGACAAAATATTGAGCGCGGGCGAAACCTTGATCGGCGGCCTTACGGTACCATTTCAGCGCCTCGGCATCACTTTGGGTAACGCCGCCCCCGCCTTGGTACATGATGCCGAGGCTCCACTGCGCCTCGGCGTGACCTTGGCCGGCAGCCTTGCGAAACCATTTCACCGCCTCCGGATAATCCAGCGGCACGCCTTCCCCCATCTTGTAATGCGTACCTAAGCGAAACTGCGCCTCCGCATAACCCTGTTTAGCGGCCTTCATGTACCATCTGGCGCCTTCTGTAAGATCTTTCTCCCCGCCCAATCCCGCCGCGTAATCCACACCCAGCTGATACTGGGCGACCACATCGCCATGCTCAGCGGCCTTGCGGAACCACTTGTTGGCTTCCCGGTAATCCTGTTTTACGGCTTTTCCGTAAAAATAGGCCATGCCGAGCAACAACTCCGCCTTTTTATCACCGGCTTCGGCCTTTTTGATCAGCTTGGGAATTTTGTCTTCTGTCAGGGTTTCAACGCTCCGGCTGATTTCTTTAATGTATTCTTGATGCCTGCCGGCGTGCGCTGCTGCCGGGAACAACAGTATTACGATGAGGATAAAATATATTAGCGAGGTCACAACAAATCTCAAAGAGTGCTCATGGCTTTATGACTTCTGAGCCGCCCATGTAGGCGCGCAGCACCTTGGGGATATGTACGTATCCCTGTTTGTCTTGACAGTTTTCCATGATCGCCACCAAGGTGCGGCCTACGGCGAGACCGGAGCCGTTGAGGGTGTGCACGAGTTCGGGTTTATTCGTTTCTGGATTACGCCAGCGGGCCTGCATGCGGCGCGCCTGAAAATCCGTAAAATTGCTGCACGAAGAAATTTCACGGTAACGATTTTGGCTGGGCAGCCAGACCTCGAGGTCATAGGTTTTCGCGGCGGCGAAGCCCATGTCGCCGGTGCACAACGCGACGACCCGGTAAGGGAGTTCCAGTTTTTTCAGAATGGCCTCGGCGTGCGAGGTCAAGACCTCCAGGGCCTGGTCCGAGTCCTGCGGGCGCACGATCTGCACCAGTTCCACCTTTTCAAACTGATGCTGGCGGATCATGCCGCGCGTGTCCTTGCCGTAGGAACCGGCCTCGCTGCGGAAGCACGGTGTGTGCGCGACGTATTTGCGCGGCAGCGTGTCGGCGTGCAGAATCAGATCGCGCACCAGGTTGGTCAGCGGCACTTCGGCGGTGGGAATCAGATAATAATTCTGCTCGCCCTTGAGCGCGAATTGATCCTCTTCAAATTTCGGAAGTTGCGCGGTGCCGCGCAGGCTGTCGGCGTTGACGATATAAGGCACATACGCTTCGGTGTAGCCGTGCTCCTGGGTATGCACATCGAGCATGAATTGCGTCAGGGCGCGTTGCAGACGCGCGAGCGGGCCGCTCAATACGACAAAGCGCGCGCCGCTGATTTTGGCGGCGGCGTCGAAATCCATCTGCCCGAGCGCGGCGCCGAGATCAACATGATCCTTGGGCGTGAAGTCGAAGCGCGGCGGTTCACCCCAACGTCGCATCTCGATGTTGTCATGTTCACTTTTGCCTGCGGGTACGCTTTCATGCGGCAGGTTGGGAATACCCAGCGTGATTTCATTGAGCCGTTCCTGGACAGCGCCTAGTTGCTCCTCTGCGGACTTGAGCTGATCGCCCAGGTGCGCGACCTCGGCCATCAGCGGTGCGATGTCTTGACCGGCGGCCTTGGCCTTGCCGATGGCCTTGGATTGGGCGTTGCGCTCGGCTTGTAGTTGTTCGGTTTGAATCTGAATCTTCTTGCGCTCGGCCTCGATCTCGGCCAAACGGACGATGTCCAGCACGAACCCGCGCGCGGCGAGGCGTTGAGCCGTTTCGTGAAGCTGGGTTCTGAGCAGCTGGGGATCAAGCATGAGGCTGGCTGTTGTCCCCGGCCTCTTTTTCACGGAACTCCCTTTCATTGCGCTCGGTGAGGGAGTCGCCTTCCAGCATCAGCGTCGTCCAGCCGAGAATCCGGCACGGCATGAGTTCCTCATGAAAGGCGTCCACGAACATTTGCGCGCGGCAGGGTTCCTCGAAAAATTCGACCATCAGCCCGTGTTCCTTGTTCGATGGCAGGCGTTTACCCATTGCATCGAAGGCGGGGCGTGTCTCTAAAATATGGATATCCCCGCCCGGTCCGAAATCCTCTATGGCCTGTAGAACCTTTTCCAGGTGCGTCTCGTCATTGGGGATGTAGATGCGCACCATCGCTACTTCAAGACTTTTCATAGGTGTTCCTCCGGCAGTGATTTACGAGCTGATTATATCAGCCGTTGCTGCTGAGTTCCGCAGGCCAGCTTACGATGTGGCCGGGTCCGATAAGGGTGTTGAGGTAGGCGATCAACGCCTGGGCCTTGGCGGGTTCTTCAAAGAACTCGATGACTACGGGCAGGTTAAGCGACAGGTCCGTCAGGGCGGAGGTGTGCATCACGCCGGATGCGCCAAACCCGGCGATGCCGCGAAACACGGTGACGCCCCTGACCTTGCCTTGATCATGTAAATGTTTGAGCACGCTGTCGAGGTGGTCCTTTTCCTCGGTGAGGTAGGCGCGCACCATAATGACGGTCTTCATAGTTGCCTCCCGGCGACGACGCCGAGCCAGGTTGCGGCCAGGCTGATGAATACGCTGAGCAAGACATTCAGCGAGGCCTTGAGCGGGGCGCCTTCTTCAATCAGGTTGATCGTTTCCATGGAGAACGCGGAGAAGGTGGTGAAGCCGCCTAATAAGCCAATCAGCAATCCGGCGCGCCATACCGGCCCAAGGTTCAGGCGCTCCGTGAGCAACACAAACAGTATACCCATCAACAGGCAGCCGAGCACGTTGACGGCCAAGGTGCCATAAGGAAACTGACGGCCCGCCAGCGCATGCACCCCACTGGACATCCAAAAGCGCAGTAGAGAGCCGGCGGCGCCGCCTGCTGCAATGGCGATGAGTTGTGTCACGCTTTGTCCTTCTTGTTGGTTTTAGTGTTGGCCTTGGCTTGCCTGTCGAGTTCACGCAGGCGGGCGAGTTTTTCGCCGATCTTGATTTCCAGCCCGTGTGCAACAGGATTATAATAAATTTTCTCCGCCATTTCCTCCGGGAAATAGCGTTCGCCCGCAGCGTAGGCCTCGGCCTCGTCGTGGGCGTAGCGGTAACCCTTGCCGTAATCGAGATTTTTCATCAGGCGGGTGGGGGCGTTGCGTAGTTGCAGTGGCACCTCGAGTGAGCCGAGGGTGCGCGCGTCATCCATGGCGGCATTGAAGGCGGTGTAAACGGCGTTGCTCTTGGCGGCGCAGGCGAGATACACGACCGCCTGGGCGATCGCCAGTTCGCCCTCGGGGCTGCCGAGGCGCTCCTGGACATCCCAGGCCTCGAGGGCGAGGGTGAGCGCGCGCGGGTCGGCGTTGCCGATGTCTTCGCTCGCCATGCGCAGCACGCGGCGTGCGATATACAAAGGATCGCAGCCGCCATCCAGCATACGTGCCAGCCAATAGAGCGAGGCGTCGGGAGACGATCCGCGCACCGATTTGTGCAGCGCGGAGATCTGGTCGTAAAAGGCCTCGCCGTATTTATCAAAGCGGCGCGCACTTCCGCCGCTCAATACCTCATTCAACAGTTCCTTGCCGATGACCTCACGCCCATCCTGCGGTTCGGCCAGGTCGGCGGCGATCTCCAGCAGGTTTAATGCCCGCCGCGCATCGCCGTCGGCCGCTACGGCGAGCAGGTCGCGTAATTCCGCGTCCATCTCTACACGGCGTTCACCCAGGCCTTGCGCAGAGTCCGATAACGCACGATCAATGATGCGGCGGATGTCGGCGGCTTCCAGCGCCTTCAGCACGTACACGCGCGCGCGTGAGAGCAGCGCATTGTTCAGTTCAAACGACGGATTCTCCGTGGTCGCGCCGATGAAGGTAAAGGCGCCGTTTTCGACGTAGGGCAGAAAGGCGTCTTGTTGCGCCTTATTAAAACGGTGCGCCTCGTCTACGAACAGCACCGTGCCTTGGCCGAGCGCACGCGCCTGTTGCGCCTTGGTCACCATCTCGCGGATATCCTTGACGCCGGCGAGCACCGCCGAGATGCTTAGGAACTGGGCGTTGGACTGTTTGGCAATCAGCCGCGCGAGTGTGGTCTTGCCGGTGCCGGGCGGTCCCCAGAACACCATCGAGTGCAAATGGCCGGATTCGATGGCCAGGCGCAGAGGTTTGCCGGGGCCGAGCAGATGGGTCTGGCCGTAAAAATCATCCAGCCGCTGCGGCCGCATGCGATCGGCGAGGGGTTGGAAGTGGTTGTCCGAAGGAGAGGGCATAAGGGCTTGCCTGTGGTTCGAATATAGACTAGACTAAGCTTAGTTTAATTGGAGTATGAGTCATGCAACAAGTCAATATTCATGAAGCCAAAACTCAGCTTTCCCGCCTGTTGGAATTGGTTGCTCAAGGCGAGGAGGTGGTGATTGCCAAGGCAGGGAAACCCCTGGCGCGTCTGACAGCATACCGCCCCATAGGCAAGCCCCGCAAGCCCGGTGCACTGCGTGGCAAAATCCGCATCGGCAAGGATTTTGATGCGCCGCTGCCCGATGAATGGTTGGCTGCTTTTGAAGCCTGAGAAGCGCTGGTAATGCGTCTGTTGCTGGATACGCACGTGCTGTTATGGTGGTTAGCCGATGACCGTAGGCTTGTCCGGCGCACGCGCCAGATCATCGCTGATCCCAATAATGCGATCTTCGTAAGCGCGGCCAGTATTTGGGAAATAGCCATTAAGGCCGGATTGGGGCGCTTGAAGGTGGATGTAGACGTTTTGGCGTCAGGGCTTGAAGCGAACGGTCTGATGTCATTACCCATTGCCGCCGCTCACGCCGCCGCCGTATTCCATCTGCCGCTTCTGCATCGCGACCCCTTTGACAGGATGTTAATAGCGCAGGCCCTCACGGAGAAGCTGCAATTGGTTACACGTGATCCGCAATTTGCCGAATACGATGTCGAATGTATTGCTATTTAATACTGCCCGCGCAATCGTTATTGCGCCGAATGAAAACATCCGGGGCAATACAATGGAATGCGCTTATTGGCGCCCTACATTACACCCTATGCGAGTTTTGATCTGGGGCTAATTCGTTTTCGTACTCTATGTGGCTGTCGTATTGCCGGGATGGCTATGCGGTGCTACTATGGTGACACCTGAAGAAATTTCAATTCCGCCATGTCCGCCACCACGACACTCAAGCTGTCCGAAAAGCTCAAGGCCCGGATCGCCCGCCTGGCCAAGGAGACCGGCCGCTCCGCGCACAGCCTGATGGTTGAGGCGCTGGAGAGGGAAGTCGTACGCGAAGAACGGATGCGGGAGTTCGTGCGTGAGGCGCTGGCCTCGGATGCCGGGGTCGAGGAGGGTGCGGCGGTATACCGGGCTGAGGATGTGCATTCCTGGCTGGAGCGGCTGGCAGGCAAGCGTCGGGCCGCGCGGCCGAAGCCGTGGCGCAAGTAGTCTATACGCAGAACGCGCTTGCCAACCTCGAGCGCGCATTTGATTTCCTTGCCGAGCACGACCCACACGCGGCGCTAGAGCATTTTTGATTTAAGTATTTACATTTATGTGTTATAGTGTCCCTGTCATAGGGGAGGGGCGACTATGTATGCGTATTCAAGAGACTTGCGTGACCGTGTGTTAGATGCGCTGGAGCGCGGGGAACGTCCGACCGACATTGCCAGGCGTTATGAAGTGAGCCGCGTGTGGGTGTATCA
>JACPZD010000031.1 GCA_016195665.1 Gammaproteobacteria bacterium
ACGCCGTGCCGGGTGCCTCCTATTTTGTCTCCACCCGCGCTACCGCGCGGACTCCGACAAAACATCCGGCCCTACGGCTACGCGGGGGGCGTCGCACACCGCTCGTCCGCTATCGCTCCCTCGCTTCCATGTGCTCCTTCCCCGAGCTTATTATTCTTGACGAGCCTACCACCGGCGTAGACCCGGTCTCGCGCCGCGACTTCTGGAACATCCTTGCGCAACTGATTCAGGAAAAAGGCATTACCGCGCTGGTGTCCACGGCCTATCTCGACGAAGCGGCGCGTTTTCATCATATCTCCCTGGTACTTGGCGGCAAGGTGCTTGCCCAGGGCGAACCGCAGGAAATAGCGCATCTGACGCCGGGCCGTATTGTTGCGCTGCACAGCACTCAACAGCTGGAGACCCTGGAAAGACTACGGGAGCATTTCCCGCAGGTCGAGTCATTAGGATCGTGGATACGCAGCTTCGTGGATGAAAACGACGATGCCGCTGCTATAAGCAGGATAAAAGGCGTGCTTGGTGCGCTGCCTGTGGATGACATCCATGTATCAGAGCCCGAACTGGAGGATGTATTCATCACGCTGCTTAGACAGCGCTCAGCCGCGCAGCCGCAATCCCCAGGGGATACGCCACCCTCCCCTTCTCAGTGGACCCATAATGCGCAACAAGGCGCTGCTACGCAAGGACAGCATCACACCATTGAAGCGCTTGATTTAAGCAAAGACTTCGGTAGGTTTCGCGCCGTAGAGCAGGCGAGCTTCCGCGTTCCGCAAGGGGAAATCTTCGGTCTGCTGGGCGCCAACGGGGCAGGCAAGACCACTGTGATCAAAATGCTCACCGGAATCCTGCGCCCTAACAGCGGCGTAGGACGTGTGGCCGGCGTTGACATGCGCCGCGCCGGACAACGCATCAAAGGGCGTATCGGTTATATGTCGCAGGCGTTTTCGCTTTATCTTGATCTCACGGTATTGGAGAACATCAACTTGTACGCCGGCATCTACGGACTAAGCGGTAACGAGAAACGCCAGCGCACCGCCTGGGTGGTGAAGATGGCGGGCCTGAGCAGTCACGAAACGGACCGCGCCAGCAGTCTGCCAATAGGTTTGCGGCAACGCCTGGAGCTGGGCTGCGCCTTGGTGCACCGCCCACAGGTGCTGTTTCTCGATGAACCGACATCGGGTGTGGACCCCTTGGGGCGGCGCCGGTTCTAGGACATTCTTTTCAAGCTGTCGCGCGAAGACGGTGTGGCCATCCTCATCACGACGCATTATATGAGCGAAGCGGAGCACTGCGATCATCTGGCGTTGATGTACGCCGGGCGCATCGTCGCCGACGCCACGCCCGCCGGGATGAAACACCAAGTCGAGAGCGAGGCGGGCCGGTTGCTGGAGATCAGCGTCGCGGAACCGCGCCGCGCCGTACGGGAACTTGCACAAAACGGTGTGACTGATACCGCATTGTTCGGCAAGCGCATCCATTTTCTATCGCGTGAGCCTGAGGCCGATAAGCAACGCATAACGCAGATTTTAAGCGCCGCAAATATTCGGCTTGATGCGATCATGCCGCGCCCGCTGTCCATGGAGGACGTGTTTGTCTATCGCGTCACGGCCTTGGAGCAACAGGAACGGCACGCTGCGGGAGCTGAGGCATGAACCCGCAGACCGAAGCCAAAGGTCACGAGACTGGACATGGCCTCAAAGGCATGAACGCGCCGCAAGACACCGTTTTCCATGCGCAACAGCTCAGCAAGATTTACCGCATGGGCGAAGTTGAGGTGCACGCGTTGCGCTCCTTGAATCTGGAAATTTATCAGGGTGAGTTCGTGGTGCTGCTCGGGCCTTCGGGAAGCGGCAAGTCCACGCTGCTCAATATTCTGGGCGGCCTGGACACGCCCGCCAGCGGCGTCGCCCGGTGGCGCGACCATGATCTGGCGAAGGCCGACGAGCACGAACTCACGCGATATCGCCGCGAGCACGTGGGCTTCGTATTTCAATTTTACAATCTGATTCCCAGTCTCACGGTGCGCGAAAACGTCGCGCTGGTCACCGAGATCGCGCCTCACCCCATGTCGCCCGAAGAAGCCTTGGAGCGCGTGGGGCTCGGCCAGCGCCTGGATCACTTTCCTTCGCAGCTCTCCGGCGGCGAGCAACAGCGCGTCGCCATTGCGCGCGCCATCGCCAAGCGCCCCGATGTGCTGCTGTGCGACGAGCCCACCGGCGCGCTCGATTATGAAACCGGCAAGGTAGTGCTGGAGGAGATCGCCATGATCAACCGCGAACTTGGCGCCACTGCGGTAGTGATCACGCACAACGCCGCCATCGCCGGCATGGCGGACCGTGTCATGCATCTCGCCGACGGCCGCATCACGCGCGTTGAACGCAATACGCACAAACTAACCCCGGAGGAGCTGCGCTGGTGAAGATGCTCAATAAAAAACTGGTGCGCGACCTTTGGCGCATGAAGAGCCAAGCCGTCACTATCGCACTGGTGGTGGCGGCCGGTATCGCCGGTTTTATCGGTTCGCTTTCCACCTACGATTCGCTACGGTGGTCGCGTGAGAATTACTACGATACTGCGCGCTTCGCCGACGTGTTCGCCGAACTGAAGCGCGCGCCCAGGGCGGTCGAACGCAGAATCGCGGAGCTTCCCGGTGTGGCGGATGCGGAAACCACCGTCCAGTTTGACGTGACGCTCGACATACCCGGCGTAGCCGAGCCTGTGGTCGGTCGCATGATCGGCCTGGCTGACGGCGGTCAGCCGCGGTTGAACCGGCTCTTTATCCGCCATGGCCGCCTGCCGGAAACCGGCCGGCCGCACGAAGCCGTGGTATCGGAAGGGTTCGCCGCCAAGCGCCAGATCAAGCCAGGGGATCGGCTCGCCGCCCTGATCAACGGTAAGCGCGAAACGATTGAGATCGTCGGCATCGGATTATCGCCGGAGTATATCTTCGCCACCCGTGGCGGCGCGTTTCCCGACGATCGAGGCTTCGGCGTGTTCTGGATGGATCGCGTGCATCTCGCCTCCGCGTTCACCAAGGTTTCGGCGCTGGGCGTGGAGGAGCAGCGCGTCAACGTGGTCATGGACATCGCCTCGCCGAGAGAGCAATGGCTGACGTTGGGCGATGGTTACAAGGTGGATACGCGTATCGTCATATTCAGCGCGGAGAATGTGCTGAAGGTGCCGGTGAGCGCCCTGTTCTGCGAGGGCGACAATTGGGCGGTATTCATGGCGCGCGACGGGTATGCGCAGAAGCGCACGGTGCAGATCGCCAAGCGTAACGGGCTGGAAGCCTTGGTGGAAAAAGGTTTGGACATGGGCATGCAAGTCATCGTGTATCCCGGTGACGCGGTGCACGACGGCGTGCGTATAAAAGCGAGGTAAAGCATATGAACATAACTGCAACGCAACATACGCTGGATGCACCCAGCAAGGCGGTGCTGGAACGCTACCGCCGTGCGTTGAACTATCTCACCGCGGCGCAAATATACCTGATGGATAACCCGCTGCTGGAGGAACCGCTTAAACCCGAACACATCAAGCCACGCCTGCTCGGACACTGGGGCACCGCGCCCGGCATCACCCGCGAAGAAGGCGCCACCACCACGCCGTTCGACATGCACATCCGCAACCGCACCAGCCGCTACCACCTGGTGATCCAGGCGGCGCGGAGGATGGCCGCCTGTCATCCCCATTTTTCAATGCAAGCCGAGGCATTGATCGTGGAATATGAACGCAAGCTCGCCGACCATCGCACATTCATTCTGCGCGAGGGGCTTGACCCGCCGGAGATCAATGACTGGCGCCGGCGGGACTAGCGCAGGCCGGTGCAACCATGAACATGCGGCGTATAACGGCACTGGCTGCCAAGGAATGGCGCGAGATACTGCGTGACCGGATTTTCTTTTCCCTGGCCTTTATTGTCCCGCTGGTGTGGATGCTGGTGTTTGGCTACGGTCTTACCCTGGATGTGGAAAATGTGCCCATTGCGATTCTGGATTATGACCGCAGCAGTCTCAGCCGGGATTATTCACATCGCTTTACAGATTCACGCTATTTCGACTTCAAAGGGTATCTGAAAGAATTACGGGAAGCGGACCGGTTGCTTGGCGCGGGCCGAGTGCGCGCCGTGATAATTATTCCCGAGCAGTTCCAGGAAAATCTTCTGAGCGGACGTCGTGCCGAGGGTACAGTCCCTGATAGACGGCAGCTTCCCGGTTCGGGCCGAGACCATTCAAGACTATGTGGAAGCCATCAACGCCGTCATGAGCGGGGCGTTGCAGGTTCAATATATTACCCGCAGCGCGGGCCTTTCTCCATCCCAGGCGCAGACCCTGATCGAGCCGTTGCGCATCAAGGTACGTTATCTGTATAACCAGGAGCTGCGCAGCATTTGGTCCATCGCCCCGTCGCTTATCATGTTTACCATGATGCTGGCCTCCCCCATGTTAACGGCCTTAAGCATCGTGCGCGAGAAGGAAACCGGCGCGATTTACAACATCTATGCGTCCACCGTCACCCGCCTGGAATTTCTGGCGGGAAAACTATTGCCCAACGTGACGATCTCGGCCATCAACGCCATGATCCTCTGGCTGGTTGCCGTTTTTTATTTCGGCGCGCCGTTCAAGGGGGATATTGTCTTCTTTGTTTGCGCCACGCTGTTGTATGTGCTGTGCACCAGCAGCATCGGTCTGCTGGTTTCCCTGCTGGTGCGCACCCAGATGGCGGCGCTGGTGGCAAGCACGATTATTGCCATGATACCGGCCATTCAGTTTTCAGGCATGCTGGCGCCGGTGTCGTCGCTGAGCGGATCCGGCTATGTACAGGCACACCTTTTTCCGCCCATGTATTACAACAACGTGCTGATGGGGAGCTTCCTCAAGGGTGTTGGATTGGAGACTTTGTGGCCCAATGCGGCCGTGCTCGCCCTCTACAGCGGCCTGTTGCTTGCCCTATGTTATGTCCTGTTTCACAAACGGACCAACACATGAAACGCACCCTGCTTGCGCCCCTGCTACGCTGCGCCTTATGGATAAGACGCCTTGAGGTGATGACCGTCAAGGAACTGAAGCAGTTGTCGCGCGATGTCGCGCTGATGGTTTTTATCATCTATGCCTTCACCCTCGAGATCTATGTAGCCGGCTCAGGCGTCGCCCTGGAATTGAAAAACGCCTCGCTGCTGGTGCACGATGCCGATCACAGCGCCGCCTCGCGTGATCTCATCTATCGTTTTCAGCCGCCTTACTTTAACCTTTCCAATGAAGCCGCTCACGGTAACGAAGGTGTGCGGCTCCTGGATCGTGGCGAGGCCATGTTGCTGTTGGATATTCCGCCGCAATTCAGCGAGACACTGCTGCGGTCCGAACGCACCGCGCAGGTACAGTTGCTGGTGGATACCAGCAACTCCACTATCGGCTACCTCGCGTCCAGCTATAGCACTCGTATCGGGCAGATGTTTTCCGAGAACTGGATTCAGGAGCGATTGATATTGGCCGGCTTAGACCCCCGGTCACTACCGAGCATCGGGAATGAGCGCCGCATATGGTACAACCCGGACCTGAAAAGCTCCTGGTTCAACGCCATCAGTGAATTGCTCGGGATGATGACGGTGGTGGCGGTACTGCTGCCCGGTGCGGCGCTGGTGCGCGAGAAAGAACGCGGAACCATAGAGCAATTGCTGGTCTCTCCACTGTCGCCTTTTCAGGTGATGTTTTCCAAGGTGCTGGCCATGACCCTGGTGATCCTGCTCGGTGTCACGTTGAGCTTATTCGCCATCATGCAACCCTTCTTCGCCGTCCCGGCCAGGGGCAGCCTGATTCTGTTTTTCTGCCTGACCGCCTTGTACGCGTTCACCACCTCCGGTCTCGGCCTGGTCGCCGCGACCTTCGCGCGCAATCAGGCTCAGGTGGGGATGCTGACCATCCTGATGGTGGCGCCGATGATAATGTTATCAGGCGCCTGGACGCCGCCCGAAGCCATGCCGGTCTGGCTAAGATACCTGGTGCATCTTTCGCCGTTGCATCATTATATTGATGTGGCCTATGGTATTCTATTGCATGGGGTAGGGCTGAGTATCCTGTGGCCCGCGGCGCTCTCCATGCTGGTTTTGGGCGGGATGTTGTTTGGACTGGGGCTGTGGCGCTTCCGCAGACAGTTTGGGTAACCTCACCCATTAATCAGGGGTCGCTTAATTAGAATAACCTGCTGCTTGTTCTAACTTTGCACATGGCGCTCCGCTCCCGGCAATAGGAGGCTGGGGAATATATTTCTAGCCCCGTGTTACTTAAACGGGGAGCGAAAATGGCAAAAAAACCCTCCATAGGGTGGATAACGAAATATCATGAAAGAAGCGCCGCTGCCGCCCGATGAATCGGTAAGGCTGTCCACGCTGTATGCTCTGTCTATCCTGGATACGCCTCCCGAGGCGCGTTTTGATCGCATCACGCGTTTTGCCATGCGCCTGTTCGATGTGCCGATCGCGCTCATTACCCTGGTGGATGCGGAGCGCCAGTGGTTCAAATCCTGTCAAGGCCTGGATGTCTCCGAGACGCCGCGCGGTATTTCATTTTGCGGCCACGCCATTTTAGAGGACCGCGCACTGGTCGTATCCGACGCATTGCTCGACGAGCGCTTTGCCGATAATCCGTTAGTGACAGGAGAGCCGCATATCCGTTTCTATGCCGGCTTCCCGATCAGTGCGCCGAACGGCAGCCGGCTCGGCACTTTCTGCGTTGTAGACCGCCGTCCGCGCCACCTGGATCAGGAACAACTCGACACGCTGCGTGACATGGCTGTGTGGGCACAGGACGAATTGTACAGCGCGGAACTCGCGCGCGCCTTCCAGCTCTCACAGCAAAATGCCTCATTGCGCGCCGAGATCGCCGATCGTATCAGAGCGGAACAGGCACTGCGTGAAATAGCCATTGCACTGGAAAATGCCGTCGAGGGAATCGCGCGGCTGGATGCAGAGGGGCGCTACAGCACGGTCAACAAGGCCTATGCCGACATGATCGGTTACGCCCCGGAAGATCTGATCGGCGCCGAATGGTCGATAACAGTGCACCCGGACGACCTTGGCTTGGCGAAGGCAGCGTACCAGCGCATGCGGGCGAGCGGGAAATCGGAGGTGGAAGTCAGGGGCTTGCGCAAAGATGGTTCGGTTTTCTACAACCATATAGTGATGGTCGGCACCTACGACGAGCAGAATAAGCTCATCGGTCACTATTGCTTCATGCATGACATCACTCAGCGCAAACAGGCAGAGGCGCGCCTTGAACATCTGGCGCTTTATGACCCCTTGACCGGGCTTCCCAATCGCAAGTTGCTTGACGACCGTCTGCGGCAGGTCTTAAGCGAGGCAGACCGCGAAGGTCACATGGTCGCGCTGCTGTTTATCGACCTCGACCACTTCAAGCACATCAATGACAGCTTCGGGCATGGCATGGGGGACAAGTTGCTCAGGGCGGTGGCCGGTCAGCTCAGCGCCGGCCTGCGGGCGGGTGATACCATTGCCCGCCTCGGAGGAGACGAGTTTGCCGTGGTGCTTCCTAATATTCGCCACGTGGACGAAGTGGCCGGTATTGTCCGGAAGATCCAGGCGTTGCTGGACGCCCCCTTCACTGTTGATGGACGGGAGCTGCATGTGAGCGCGAGCATCGGCATCACCCTGTACCCGCTGGATGAGGGCGATGTGGAAGGTCTCATCAGAAATGCCGACACCGCCATGTACCACGCCAAGGAGTCGGGGCGAAATACCTTCAGGCTCTATACGGCCGAACTCCATGCCCGCGCCACCCGGCGTCTGGCTCTTGAAAGCGGGCTGCGCCACGCCCTGAATCGAGAGGAATTCGTGTTGCACTACCAGCCACAGGTGGATCTGCGCACCGGAAGGCTTGTCGGCATGGAGGCGTTGCTGCGCTGGCGCCATCCCGAGGAAGGACTCATTCCTCCCATGGAGTTTATCCCCGTGGCCGAGGAGACCGGGCTGATCGTGCCAATTGGCGAGTGGGTGCTGAAGACCGTCTGCACCCAGATCAGGGTTTGGGAAAAACAGGGGTTTCCGCCGCTGCGGGTCGCGGTCAACCTCTCGGTGCAGCAGGTCAAGCATCGAGTCCTGCTCGAGACAGTGCGCCGGGCGCTCGCCGAGGCCCGGGTTGAACCACAGTATCTTGACCTCGAGCTCACCGAGAGCATCCTTATAAAGGGCGCGCAGACGACCACCTGCATCGAGGCGCTGGACGAAATGGGAGTAAACTTCTCCCTCGATGATTTCGGCACCGGCTACTCCTCGCTTGCCTACCTCAAGCGCTTCCCGATCGATCATCTCAAGATCGACCGCAGTTTCGTGCGTGACATCGCCACTGATCCCGATGATGCCGCGATCGTAAAGGCCGTCATCGCCATGGCGCGTGCGCTCGGCATGAAAGTTATTGCGGAGGGGGTGGAAACCCGCGAGCAACTCGAGCTCCTGAGCGGGGAGGGCTGCGACATGATCCAAGGTTACTACTGCAGCAAACCGCTCCCGGCCGATGAGATTACCGAATTGGTCCGGGACTGGGAGCGGATTCGGGAGAGCAAATTCGGGCTTCGTTACTCAGGAGCCACAAAGTGACGCGATGGGAAGTGTAGTCTTACTTACTGACCTATGAGTAACCTCGGACACCTGCAAAGCAAACGGGGTCGGACTGAGGCATACCCGTTTCTTCGGTGATTTTCAACGGCTACACGCGGCGATCAAGCAACTGTGCTTCGCTAGAGCTGTACTTCAGGATTTATAAAAGCGTATGCAGCTTTCCCAGCGCTTCTTCCACCGCCCGGCGGGTTACCCTGCCCTTGTGTTTCGCCTTGCGGGCCATCCAGTCCAGGCTCTTAACCTGATCGGCGAGCACCACACCCACCGCACCCGGCGCTTCATCCAGTGAAACCTCAAAAGGGTAACCTTTAACCTGGCTTGTGATGGGGCAACACAACATCAAGCCCGTGCGCGCGTTGTAAGCCTCGGGCGACAACACCAAGGCCGGACGATGCCCGGCTTGCTCATGCCCGGCCTGTGGATTGAATTCAAGCCACACGATATCGCCGCGGTCGGGTACATACTTGGCCGCCATTACAACATCTCACGGCCACGGGGGGCGCCAAAATCGGCTTCATCGTGCAGATTGTCTTTACGAATCTCCTTAAGCAAGCTCTCCAAACGATAACCACGCCGCTGCGGCATCAGTACAATTGACTCATCCGCAACCTCGATATCCAGGGCGTCGCCCTCACGGATACCCGACTGCTCTACGATCCCTTTCGGCACACGCACCGCCAAACTGTTGCCCCATTTTTGAGCTTTGGTTTTCACACATGAACTCCAATATAATGTATCTACAAAGTAGATACTATTATCATGCTGCTGGCGTGTCAACAAAAAAGAAGTGTTGCGCGGCAAACCCGTCACCCGCGCCCTCAAGCAGGGAATGATGCAGAACATGCATCGTTCCCCCGCACACATGAAAAAACCCGCCATTGCAGAATAAACCTTAGTTCTTTACCGTCAACACCCCGTCGCCGCGCAACTCCGCGACAAAACCCGCGCGCCGCAAGCGTTTCGCCACTTCATTGGGCACGTCGCGGCCGCTGGTTAACTTGTTCGGGGCCCCCGTGTAGTGAAACAGCTTGCCCTTGCGCTTCAACACTCTGGCGTCGGCACCAATTTGATCAGCGACGTCGTGTACCGCGACACCGGCTGAAACGTCTCGTCAACCCAGGAATAGATGGTTCTGTCATTACAGGCTTCGAGGTAGGGAAATAACCGGCCTTGCCAGACCCATCCCTCAACGCCCGCCGCAACCATCGCCGTCGAAAGCCCCAGATCGAGTGAGCACTCGACATTCGTCACGCCGGCCTGCACCGCCGCGCGCAATGTCTCATGCTCTTTCAATGTTAACAGCGGCCCCATCTAACTCCGATCCGGCATGGCGGCTGTAGTGCGATGGCGCGCTTTGCCCTTCAAAGCCATTTCCCAACCAAGGCCGGTCGCGCCCATTTCATTTTCTTACTTAGGCCAGCACGGGATAGTCGGTATAACCCTTTTCCCCCGGCGTATAAAAAGTGTTGGGATCGGGCGCGTTTAACGGTGCCTTCGTCTTCCAACGGGCGGGCAGGTCCGGGTTGGCGAGGAACAGACGCCCCACCGCGATGAGGTCTGCCTTGCCAGAGGCCAGATCGCTCTCAGCACGCGCGGCATCATAGCCACCCGAAAGGATCAAGGTGCCGTGGAACTGGGAGCGGAAGGTCTCTTTGATCGACGCGGGCACCGTGGGCGCGCCCATCGCCGAATGATCAACCAGATGCACATACACCAGGCCGCGCGCACTGAGCTGCCGCGCCATGTACGTGTAATCGGCCTCCATCGCGTCATAGAGCGGCATGTCATTGAACACCCCATAAGGCGAGAGCCGTATCCCAACCTTGTCCTTACCGATAGCATTGATCGCAGCCTCCGCCACCTCTAACACAAAGCGCGCGCGATTCTCGATCGACCCGCCGTAGCCGTCGCGCCGCTGGTTGGAATTGGGACGGATAAACTGCTCCAACAGATAACCATTGGCCGAGTGCAGCTCGATCCCGTCAAAGCCCGCCTTCACCGCATTGCGGGCCGCCTGCGCATATTCGCCGATCGCAGTCTTGATATCCGCCTCGGTCATCGCCTCAGGCACAGGCAGTGGTTTCATGCCCTCGGCATCGGTATACATCTCGCCGACGGCGCCACTACCCGCGCCCCGGCGGGCAAATTCAATGGATGTGTTATGCGACCCGTATGCATCAATTGCATGAAAAACTTCGCGCCACCCTGATGCACGGCGGCGGTGATGGGCTTCCACCCTTCCACTTGCGCCTCGGAAAAAATCCCCGGTATGCGGGGATACCCCAGGCCGTTGGGCGATGGCGAAGTGCCTTCGGTAATGATCAGCCCCGCCGAAGCGCGCTGCTGGTAATACTGCACCATCAGCGCGGTAGGAATGTTGTTGACGGCGCGGTTGCGCGTCAGCGGCGACATCACCAGACGATTCTGCAACTCCACGGAACCCAGCTTATATTTCGAGAACAACAGCGACATGCCTGCCTCCATTTAGAGTTGCGATAGTGATGAACAAGCGCTTGCTAAAACAAAATATGGGTCTATGCCACTTGGCCTTAGCCATCACCCAACGTTAAACTCGCCATTCCACGCCCCATCACCCTCTCTGTAGCAAAGCTAGGAATGCTGTTTGGTAGCTTGGTAGCTTACCTTAAGCCGTTCTGCCCGCATCGGCTAACATGGCGCGTATGCACTCTTCAAGTGGGGATAGGTATTTATCGATCACAGCGGCAACTGTCAGCGGATCAATATTTCCCAGATAGTTATGCACGAGGATATTGCGAAAGCCACTGATTTCTTGCCAAGGAATGGCCGGAAAGGTGGTCTTTTTGTCCCCAGGTAGCAATTGCGTGGCTTCGGATAGAGTCTGCAAATTACGCAAGGCGGCATCATACAGTACCTCATCCCGTGTGAGATCACCACGTGCCTGGATGCGTCGAATCTTCGCGATGGCGTCAAGGATATGCAGCGCATAGGGCTGCCAAGGCTTACTCATAATTCCACGGCCTCCTTCAGAACCTGTTCACGGATATGGCGATTGAGTTCATGTTCTGGCACCAGTTCCACCCGGCGATGGAGCAAATCCGCCAGCCGTGCTGTCAGAGGCAGTCGCTGGGTGAACAAATCGTAACCGTAGGGAAAATCCACCAGAAAATCCACATCGCTATCAGGCCGCTCCTCGCGCCTGGCGACAGAACCAAACACGCGGATGCGTCGAGCGCCATATTGACCGCCCAAGGCCGCGATAGCCTCTTTCTTGCCACGCAATTCATCCAGTAACATAGCTAATCCCCATCACGTATTTCGGTAATACCACCTGCCTATTATGGCGCAATCGCGCGGAATCTCCATCCCGTCCTTGATAAAGAAGTCCGGGTTGAATTTGCCGCGCTTTGGGTGTTCCCTCTTTTTCCAAGCGTAATCAATCTCGTAGAAGCGTGTCGCGGTGGATTTGATCCATGCCTGGTAGTGTGGCAGGTTCACCGCGTCGAGTAGCACTTTGATAAACCGCTGCTCAGGGTCGGAGTCGGCAATTATTGCGTTAAGCGGTATTTTAAAATCGTGGCGGTTGGCAATGGGAATGCATCTGAACCCGCTGCCCGGTTCAGCAATTTCGTCAAAGAATTCAATTTGCTCGTCTTTAAGGCTGTCGCGGGTTTGGTCAGTGAAAAATACAGACTTGTCGTGACGTAGCTCCGCCGCGCTCACGCTATCGGACTGGCGCTGCCGGGTAGTCAATGTATGGAAGCGGTTCGCAGATAAAGTATAGCGTACGCTCTCGGAGACCTTGCGCCGGAGCGTGCCAAGCGCCTGAAGAAACTTCTGCCGAACGCCGTCAGTCGCCACAGTCATGCCACGCCGCGCCAGTGAGTCTTTGACAAGTTTCTCCAGTCGTTCTAAGGGAAACTTGTCGGTGTAGTACGTGCGCATTTTTGGATCGGGGTCATCGGGGTCTTGCTCTTCTTCCAGACGGCGGTACATATGTACTGCAATTTCGTGCGGTGTGTAAGTTTTGTGCTGAATATTGGTCTGCCACTTGAATCGTTCGCCGGTTGCGGCGCGTTCAAATTCGATACTGACATCCTCGGCTGGAACATCGGCGGCCAAATCAACATAACCCTTCTCAAAGAATTTGTACCCGCCCGTCATGGGTGTTTTAACTGAGACAGCCTCAAGGCTGTAGTCAATATTGTGCAAATCAAAATGATGGGGCGAGTCATCCAGAACATGTACGGACAGCCGCTTCTCGATTTCCAGGATTTCATTGACCAAGTGCCGGATGCGAGAGGCCCATGCGTCGTGATTAAAGACCGTCACTTCTGGCTGCGTGCCTTCCCACCCGTTTGGGACGCGCAGGCCGCGCCCGAGCACTTGGGCAATAAGCAGCTTGCTGTCGAACGCCCGCTCTTCATGGGGCACGATCTGGAACACGCGCTTCACGTCCCAGCCTTCATTGAGCATGGATACCGAAACAACCCACTCGACCTTGCTGGTAGCGCTATCTACATAGGGCAGTTTCGCCACATCCGGGGCGTTGTTGTATACCACCAGTACACGCTCGTTTGCTGCTTCGGACGTGAGGCCGTCAGTCTCGATCAAAAAGGCCTTAAGCTCTTCCGCCACATCCTTGCAGCGGTTGATCTTGGGGGTGACGATAATCGTGAGTGGTAGCAGCTTGTGCCGCTTCAGCTTGCGTTTAATGTCTTCATGGCGATTGCGGATTAACTGCCATTTCTCATCCGGGTCGCCGGTCTGCGGCATTTCCGCCACATAGTCCACGCGCTTGACGTACCGCTCCTCCATTGCCTGCCGCAACGAATAGCGGTAGATCACATCAGAAAAATAATCGTCGCCCACATAGCAGGTGCCGGAAACACCCAGAATGTACCGGAAACCGTAGCCCGGATCGTCCAAAAACTCTTTCCACTTCCTGGATTTCGTTGCAGGCTCGTTGGCAACGTGGTGTGCCTCGTCGTTGAGCACTGCGGTATGCGCGCCCTTGCCCCATAGGTTTGCCCGGATGCTCGAACCCACATGCTGCAAGATCGCGTGGTAGTTCTCCACGCAGATACTGCCTTCAGTGATCGTCTCGGAGGCGTTGATAATGCGCGGCGATGAAATCTTTGAATCCCCAGGGAGCAAGGCCCGCAGGTCGGCGTTGCCCGCCATTTCCCGGAATTTTTCCAGCAGACCGGCCTCGATCGTCGTCGAAGGACACAACACCAGCACCCGGTCCACCACGCCCTCGGCCAGCAGAATTGCTGCAACGCCATAAAGGATATAGCTCTTTCCCGTGCCGGTGGCAAGGTCAAGCGAAGCGGAAAGCGTGTCCGGTAATTGAAGGTGGCGTTCCATCCCCGCCCATGAACCATAGCGGGTTTCCAACGCCGGATTTTCTTCGTAGTTAGCCTTGGCAAGTGCCTTCAAATTAGCGTATTCGCCGCCGAGCCAATAACGCAGGGCCGTACGGATGGCGTCTCTCTGGTAGTCGCGTCCGCCGCACAGTTCGTCGAGGAACGCCTCATAACGGCCCTCGTCCCAGCGCGCGCGATCCACCGCTGGGCTGACTTTGAGAACCAGGTCTTCGTTGCGGAAAAGTTGTCGGTCAGGGCTAGGTGGCATGGCTCAATTTCGTTTTGGCCTTCGTTTTGGCCTTTGGTTTGGTCGTCTTGGCAACCGGTTTGGAGGGTTGGAGGCCAAACTGCGTGAGCGGTATCACTACCCTGGCTTCGTTGCCGTGGGTGTCGATGAGTACCGCCATCACATTATCCCCAAGGCTTTCAGCGGAGAAGCGCGCTTCCCATCCGGCTGCTTCCATCTGGTGATTGTAAAAGACGGCGTCCAAGTCAAATACGTCGCCGTTATAGTCGAAATCCAGCATCAGCATCGAGAACGTTTCCATCCCGCCGTGGGTGTCTTCGCCGCGCAGCCGCGCGCGACTCTCGAATTTATCGATTTTCAGGAAAGCCTCTTTGATCAACTGGCCTTTGCGGGCGCTTACGCCAACCGTCCATTTAGCTTTCGGCGGCTGGATGAAGTCGAAGCCGACCGAATCCACCGTATCGTTCACCCCCATTTCGTCATTAGGCTGTTTCAGCGCGGTAAACTCGCGCTGGTGCAGTTCGTTGATGATTGAATAGGGAACCCGCATCGCGTAATAGCGCACCCCATCCAGGTCGATGTAGTCCTGCTGAAAGCCGAACACTCCGCGCGGGGCGATGATGTAAAACTTGCGGCCAATCTTCTTGCCGACAGCGGCGTGGATGGTCTTGACGGTTTCTTCGTCTATGCCTGCTCCGGGTTTTTCATGGTGGTTGAACACCAGCACGCTCGCCCCCTTGAGCTTGCCGTCCAGTTGCAGCCCGCCAATCCGGATGTGATTCGTTTTGGATTGGAAGACATCATAATTTAAGGAGTCAGCGTCCTTTACACATGCTTTACACATGGATCGCCACACTTTCGCGAACACATCAGGGCGAAATCAGCGCGAGTTTCGGGAAATAGGTCTTGTAGCGATTCGTATCGCGCGTCAACAGCGCGATGCCGCCGATCGCGGCGTGCGCACCGATATAAAAATCCGGCAGTGGCGAACGCCGCTTGCCGCCCGAGCGGCGGTATTTGACGAAACATTTTCCTGCAAGAAATCCCGCTTCCCATGGCAACGGGTCGCGGCGAAAAAACTCCGGCGGCAGGGCCAGGTCGAGGTCTTCGATCCGGTCGAAACCGATGGAGACCTCGCTGTAAATAATGGGGTTAATGACGAGCATATGGCTTTCAGCCCATTTTTCAAGCTGGCCGGCTGACCAGTCATACCATTTTGGGTCTTCGGTAACCACATCAAGTATGACGTTACTATCCACCAAGATATCAGCCATCTGTGTCGGCTGCCCTCAATTGCCGCGAGTCAGCGCCATAATTTCGTCAGTGCTAAGACGCGTGGTGGCCTTGCCGCGCATGACCGTTAAGAGACGGCGGCCCCGGCGTGGAGTTTTCTCTGCTTTTTTCACGATAACGGTATTACCCCTGACGATGAACTCTACTTCGGTATTAGGCAACAATCCCGCCTTTTGCCGGACTTCAATGGGGATAGTAACCTGGCCTTTACTGGTGACACGCATGACGGCATCCTCACATGAAATTCTTACTTAACAGAGTAATACTTGATTAAAGCAGGGTCAAGGGGTTTCCAGCAGATCCATACAACAAAGCCCAACGACAAACCCTTCAAAGGTGTTCGGAAGAAACGGTAATCGTTCCGTCATGGTTAAGCCGCCTTATGCCGCTTTCGGGTTTGAGTGGCGGCGTCCACCCGTTCGACTTCCATCACCACTTTGGCGCCGATGGATTCCTTGGCGATAGCCAGGTCATAACGAGTTTGCAGGTTCATCCAGAAGTCCGCGCTCGTCCCAAAGGCGCGGGCGAGCCGCAGGGCGGTTTCGGGCGTGATGCCGCGCTTGCCGTTCAAGATATCCGTAATCCGGCCCGATGGCACACGCAGCCCGAGGGCTAGCCGGTTGGCGGAAAGGTCGCGCGCGGCGAGCTCGCGTTTCAGGATTCGGCCAGGATGGAT
>JACPZD010000032.1 GCA_016195665.1 Gammaproteobacteria bacterium
GCGGTAAATCAAAGATGTCGGCGCTCGGTGCGGCCATGCGTAAATTGGTGCACCTGTGCTTCGGGGTACTTAAAACCCAACTGCCTTACCAGGCAAATTATGCAAATCTCACTTGACGAGCGAGACGGTATCTACCTGACTCAGCCGATCTGCCCGTCGCGTGCGGCCTTGAGGACGAGTTCATCAAATTCCTCCCCGCTCATCAAGCTGTGTTCGGCGACGATGTCGCGCACCGGCCGCCCGGTTTTTTCGGATTCCTGTGCGATCTTGGCGGCGGCGGCATAGCCGATCCGTGAGTTCAGCAGGGTGGCGAGGCCGACGCTGTTGTGGAGAAAATAATTGCAGCGCTCGCGGTCTACGTTGAGTCCCTTCAGATTAAATTCGGTTGTGGCGTTGATGGCGTTAGTCAACCACTCCATGGCGTCGAACAAGGCCGAGCCGAGTGCCGGCATCATCACATTGAGTTCCAGTTGACCGGCCTGGGTCATCATGGCGATGGCCGTGTCCTGGCCGATCACCTGATAACAGACTTGATTTAACATCTCATACATCACCGGGTTGATCTTGCCCGGCATGATGCTGGAGCCGGGTTGCACGGCGGGCAGCACGATCTCACCGAGGCCCGTGCGCGGCCCGGAGGCGAGCAGGCGCATGTCATTTGCGATGCGGGTGAGTTCCAGCGCAGTCTCCCGAATGGCATTCGAAAGGTGTTGCGGATCACTCATGGATTGCATCTGCGCGACCCGGTCCTGCGCGGGGCGGATGACTTCGCCGGTGAGTTTCGCCAGTTCTTGCGCGGCCTTTTCGCTATAGCCGGGAGCGGCGTTGAGACCGGTGCCGACGGCGGTGCCGCCCAGGCCGATCTCACACAACGGTTCGCGCGTCTCTTCGATACGTTTGGCGCAGCGCCGCAAGGTCCAGGCATAGGCGTTAAACTCCCGCCCCAAAGTGGTCGGCACGGCGTCTTGCAAATGGGTGCGGCCGCTTTTGACCGTGGTTGCCTCGCGCGCGCCTATATGGGCATACTCATCGGCCATGTGTTGAACAGCTTCCACCAGCCGTGGCAATTTGGCGAGCACGGCGAGACGGATGGCGGTGGGGATGGTGTCGTTGGTGCTCTGCCCCATGTTGACGTGGTCGTTGGGGTGGATCGGCTTATAAACTCCACGCTTGCCGCCGAGCGTCACATTGGCGAGGTTGGCGATCACCTCGTTGCTGTTCATGTTGTGGCTGGTGCCCGCGCCGGCCTGAAAGCGGTCCACCACAAACTGATCGAGATACTCACCACCCAAGATGCGGTCACAGGCGGCGATGATGGCGTCGGCCAACTCATCGTTCATCTCTCCGCAGAGCCGGTTGGCCTGAGCGGCCGCGCGCTTGATGCGGACGTGGGCGATGACAAAGTCACGATCGGGCAACCTGCCGCTGATCGGAAAATTGACCACCGCGCGCGCCGTCTGGATGCCGTACCAGGCGTCGCCCGGCACCTTGAATTCGCCGAGGCTGTCGGTCTCAATGCGGAAACTGGTATTATTCACTGTTGAATTCCAGGTAGGTTGGCCCGTTAAAGAGATATTGTCGCTGCTGGGAGTGCCCTGTGTCATTTAATTTTTATTGCCGGATAGTGATTATTGTAAGCCTGAGCATGGGAGCTTGTATGCAGGCGCTGGGCGCTGATTTTAGCTTGCCGGATATTGACGGGGTCAAGCACACGCTTTCCGATTACCGCGGCAAGTGGGTGGTGGTGAATTATTGGGCCACGTGGTGTCCGCCCTGTCTCGACGAGTTGCCGGAATTGGACGCCTTTCACAGCCGCCACAAGGGCAAAGACGCGCTGGTGCTGGGGGTCAATATGGAAGACATCCCGCTGGATAAATTGCGTGAATTCGTGGACGAGCATTTTATCAATTATCCGGTATTGCTCGGCGGGAACCGCGAAGAGACGGCTTTCGGCCCGCTGCCTGGGTTGCCCGTGACCTATCTCATCTCGCCGGCCGGCGAGGTGGCCGCCAGTCATCTGGGACGCGTGGATGCCGCTTCGATTGAAGAGTTTATTCGAGACAACAGCCCGGCTGAACCTGCGCGCTCGGCTTCGAGGCCGGCGAAACGCCCCGGTTCGTGAGTACCCCACGGCATGGCTCGGTGTGTGAGGTGTTGGGTGTCGGGTAAGGTACAGGGTGTGTTTTTTCGTAGAGCCACCCGTCAACAGGCCTTGTCGCTGGGCCTGGCTGGCTGGGCCCGCAATCTGCCCGACGGGCGCGTCGAGGTAGTGGCCTCCGGCGAAGAGGTCCAGGTCCAGGCGCTGTGCGACTGGCTCCGGGTGGGGCCGCCCCACGCTCGCGTCACGGAGGTGGTCTGTGAGCCGGCCGAGATTGAAAATCTAAGCGGATTTGAAGCTCTCTAAATCCCGTGGAATTCTTGCCCCTCTTTTTGCGTATCAAAGGCCGGGACTGCCTGGTCGTGGGAGGAGGCGGGGTGGCGGCGCGCAAGGCCGGGTTGCTGCTGCGCGCGGGCGCGCGGGTCAGGGTGGTCGCTCCGGTGCTCTGCGAAGTCTTTCAGATCCTGGTGGAGGAGGGGAAGATCACTCACGACGGCAGAGAATTTTTGCCCCAGGATTTGCACGGTTGCACGCTGGTTATCGGCGCCACGGACGATCAGGCCGTGAATCGTCAGATCCATGAACTCGCCTCGCTGCGGCATATTCCGGTGAATATTGTGGACCAGCCCGAGCTGTGCAGTTTTATTCTGCCCTCTATCGTTGACCGTTCGCCTATCGTGGTAGCGGTGTCGAGCGGCGGCGCCTCGCCGGTATTGGCGCGGCTGTTGCGCGCAAAGCTGGAGACCTTGATCCCCGCAACGTATGGCCGCCTCGCAGAACTTGCCGCGAGTTTTCGCGAGCAGGTGAAAAACAAATTTGAGGGCCTTGTGGAGCGCCGTGTGTTTTGGGAGAGGATATTGCAAGGCCCGGTGGCCGAGCTGGTCTTCGCCGGCAAGGACAGGGCCGCGCGCAAGGCGCTGCAAACGGCGCTTGATAAGCCCGGCACGGATACACCGTCGCAAGGCGAGGTCTATTTGGTCGGCGCGGGCCCCGGCGATCCTGATCTGTTGACCTTTCGCGCCCTGCGCCTGATGCAACAGGCCGATGTGGTGCTGCACGACCGGCTGGTGAGCCCTGAGATACTCGATCTCGTGCGCCGGGAGGCCGAGCGCATCTATGTCGGCAAGCGGCGCGCCCTGCACGCCGTGCGCCAGGAAGAGATCAATCAACGGTTGGTGGAACTGGCCAAAAAAGGCAAGCGCGTCCTCAGGCTCAAGGGCGGCGACCCGTTCATCTTCGGCCGGGGCGGTGAAGAAATCGCCACGCTCGCCGAACAGGGCATACCCTTCCAGGTCGTGCCGGGCATCACGGCCGCCAACGGATGCGCCGCCTACGCCGGCATCCCGCTCACCCACCGCGATTATGCGCAGTCGTGCGTGTTTGTCACCGGTCATCTCAAGGACGATAGTCTGGATCTCAACTGGGACGCGCTGGTGCAGCCGCAGCAGACCATCGTGGTCTACATGGGGTTGGTGGGCGTGGATAGGCTATGTCATGAGCTAATCGGCCACGGTCTCAATGCCGATTTACCGGCGGCGCTGATTCAACAGGGCACGACCCGTCAGCAGCGGGTGTTCATCGGTACCTTGCAAACACTGCCGGAGATCGTCGCCAGGAGTGAGGTGCACGCCCCGACCCTGATTATCATTGGCGAGGTGGTGAAGCTGCATGAGAAATTGGCCTGGTATGAACCGCAAGCTTCTTAAGATGGACCGAGTGATCGAGATTAGCATTGCCGAACAACGTCTGCGTCTGAAAGAGAGCGGTACGCTGATGATGGATGTCGCCGTCAGCACGGCCAAGAACGGCGCCGGCGAGATCAACGGCAGTTTTCGCACCCCGCGCGGAGCCCACCTCATCCGCGCCAAGATCGGGGCGGGCTGCGCCCCGAATACGGTGTTCGTCAATCGCCGTCCTACCGGCGAACTCTACACGCCACAACTACGCGCACAATTTCCTCAGCGCGACTGGATCCTCACCCGTATCCTATGGCTGAGCGGTACAGAGCCCGGCAAAAATCGCCTCGGCAATGTAGACACTATGCAGCGCTTCATTTATATCCACGGGTGTCCCGACGAGGATGCGATGGGGGTTCCCGGTTCGCACGGCTGCGTGAAGATGCGCAACAGTGAGATGATTGAATTATTTGACCGCGTGCCGGTAGG
This sequence comes from Gammaproteobacteria bacterium, assembly GCA_016195665.1. NCBI lineage: Bacteria > Pseudomonadati > Pseudomonadota > Gammaproteobacteria > Gammaproteobacteria bacterium. Next base: position 4,264 of record JACPZD010000032.1, read on the forward strand.
CGCGCGGGTGTATATCGGAGAATAGGCGATGTCTCTCGGCCCTGTAATGATGGATATAGCGGGTATCGAACTCAGTGCTGAGGAGCGCGAGCGGCTGCGCTATCCCTTGGTCGGCGGCGTCATTTTATTCAGCCGCAATTATCACTCGCCGGAACAGGTGCAGGAACTGGTGAACGCCATCCATACCCTGCGCGAACCGCGTCTGCTGGTGGCGGTGGATCACGAGGGCGGCCGCGTGCAGCGCTTTCGCGACGGTTTTACCGCGTTGCCCGCGGTGCGTTGGTTGGGCGTCCTCTACGACAGCGACCGTAAGCGCGCCTTGCGCCTGGCCGAGACCTGCGGCTGGCTGATGGCGAGCGAACTGCGCGCGGCCGGGATTGATTTCAGCTTCGCGCCGGTCCTGGATCTCGATCGCGGCATCAGCGCCGTCATCGGCGACCGCGCCTTTCACAGCGACCCGCAGGCGGTGAGCGATCTCGCCCATGCCTATATGATAGGAATGAAAAAGGCGGGCATGGAGGCGACCGGCAAGCACTTCCCCGGCCACGGCGCGGTGGCGGACGATTCACACACAACGGTTCCGGTGGACGAACGCCGTTACGAGGACATCTATGCGGAAGACATCGTGCCATTCGAGCGCATGATCCATTTTGGTCTGGGCGCCGTCATGCCGGCGCACGTGATTTACTCGCGCGTGGATGAGCGGCCCGCCGGGTTTTCGCGCTTCTGGTTGCAAGAGGTGCTGCGCGGGCGGCTGGGGTTCAAGGGCGCCATCTTCAGCGATGACCTCAGCATGGAGGGCGCCCGCGTGGCGGGCGGCCCCGTTGAGCGTGCTCAGGCCGCGCTGGGAGCGGGCTGCGATATGCTGCTCGTTTGCAACAACCCACAGGCCGCCGCACAAGTCCTCGACGGCCTGGGCGAGTATAATGATCCGGTTGCCTATGCCCGTCTGGTGCGCATGCGCGGACACGGTCACATCCATTGGGCGCAACTCCATCAGGATCCCGCCTGGCGCCAGGCGTTGCAAGCGGTGGCGGGCTTCACGCAGCATTATGCTGGAATTGAAAACCTGCCCCTTCTATAATCGTTTGCCCTATACAAGAAGAGCATCACCGTGAGCGTTACCGCCCAACAGGCCTTTGCAGTCTATGCCCGCGCCGACCGGCTTTATTCGGAATCCGACGTGGAAGCGGCGCTGAGCCGCATGGCTGATGAAATCACCGCAAGGCTCAAGGAGAGCAACCCGCTCGTGTTATGCGTGATGACGGGTGGAATCGTTGCTGCGGGAAAGCTGCTGACCCGCCTCAATTTCCCATTGCAACTGGACTATCTGCACGCCACACGCTACCGGGGTGCGACCGAGGGCGGTGCACTGCACTGGCTGGCGCGCCCCGCCATACCGCTGCAGGGGCGGGTGGTGCTGGTGGTGGATGACATTCTTGACGAGGGCTGGACACTGGAGGCGATTCTTAAGGAGTGCAAGGCGCAAGGCGCGAGCGCCGTCCACAGCGCCGTCCTGGTAGACAAAAAGCGCGGCCGGGAAAATGGTCTACACGCAGATTTTACCGGCCTGAAAGTAGAAGACCGTTACGTCTTCGGCTACGGCATGGACTATCACACCTATCTGCGCAATGCGCCCGGCATTTTTGCCGTAAAGCACGACGAGTAATTCAATGACTGAGTTGGCGATTATCGGCGGCACCGGATTAAGGTCGTTAAAATCACTGCAAATCACCGAGCGTGTAGTAGTGCATACGCCCTATGGCGAGCCCTCGGGGCCGCTTACTATCGGCATGTTAGCGGGCAAGAAGGTCATCTTCATTGCCCGCCACGGATACCGTCACACCATTCCGCCGCACGAGATCAACTATCGCGCGAATTTGTGGGCGCTTAAATATTCGGGTGCGCGCAAGGTCATCGCAGTTGCGGCGGTAGGCGGGATCCGCGCCGACCTGAAGCCGGCCGACATCGTCATTCCGGACCAGATCATTGATTACACCGCGGCGCGCGCCCAAACCTTTTTCGAAAGCGGTCAGAGTCCCGTTACACATATTGATTTTACGCATCCTTATAGTCAATGGCTGCGAGAGTTGCTTATCTGTAGTTGTCAATCGGTGGGACTGCAAGTTCATGTGGGGGCTACCTATGGCACGACACAAGGTCCGCGCCTGGAAACCGCCGCGGAGATCAATCGCATGGAACGTGACGGCTGCGACATCGTCGGTATGACCGGCATGCCGGAGGCCGCGCTGGCGCGCGAGATGGAAATGGATTACGCCACCTGTGCGGTGATCGCCAACGCCGCGGCGGGGCGTGGCGCCGGCGATATCACCATGCAGGAGATCGAGCAAAACTTAAAGGTGGGCATGGAAAAGGTACGTCAGTTGCTGGAACGCGTGATACCGCTTATTTAACAAAACATGGCAGTCAGACAAGTCCTCCTCATGGGTCACCCGCTGCTCCTGCAAAAGGCGCAGCCGGTCACCCAATTCAACACCCCCGATCTCGATACGCTCATCGCCGACATGTTCGACACCATGGCGGCGCAGATCGGCGCCGGTCTTGCCGCACCGCAGATCGGCGTGAGTCAACGTATAGTGATCTTCGGCGTGGAAAGCAATCCTCGTTATCCCGACGTCGAAGCCGTACCCACTACCGTGCTCATCAATCCTGAAATCGAGATCGTGAGCAAGGAGACCGATGAAATGTGGGAAGGGTGCCTAAGCGTGCCCGGCATGCGCGGCCTGGTCGAACGCTACACGCATCTGCGTTACACCGGTTACGATCAACGCGGGAAACGTTTGCAGCGCGAGGCGCACGGTTTCCACGCCCGCGTGGTGCAACACGAATGCGACCACCTGGACGGCATCCTCTACCCGCGCCGCATCAAGGATCTGCGTCTATTCGGTTTCACCGAAGAATTGTTTCCCGACGCGGCGAAGGTGGATACCCCGCCTGAGTGATTAAGAACTTATCCATAAATGATTTACCGCAGAGGGCGCAGAGGAATCAAGAAGGATTTGTTTCTCCTCCGCGTCCTCCGCGGTGAAGCTTTTTCACCGCAAGGGACACAGGGGAACTATTTATGGATATGCTCTAAATCGGGAGGGATAATTAAAACAGTTCAAGCTGTGTTTTCTGGCTGGCCGGAGGCCTGAACTGCGTCACATCTAATCGGCTGTGTTGTTTGTTCAACCCCAGGCGCTGACAGGCGAGACGGAAACGCTGCGCCATCATCTCGGCATAATGCCCCTTGCCACTCATGCGCTCTCCAAAGCGTGCGTCATATTCTTTGCCGCCATGCGACTGCCGCAGCAGGCTCAGCACGTGTTCGCTCCTGCCGGGTTCGTGCGTCTCCAGCCATTCTTTGAATAAATCCTTTACCTCGAGCGGCAGGCGCAACAGCACATAAGCCGCCCATTGCGCTCCGGCCTGGCTACAAGTCTCCAAAATCGCCTCCATTTCGGAGTCAGTCAACGCGGGGATGATAGGCGCGACCAGCACACCCGAGGGAATCCCAGCCTCGCTCAGCGCCTTTAACGCCCCAATGCGCCGCTCCGGTGCAGACGCGCGCGGCTCCATCCGGCGGGCCAGTTTACGATCCAGCGTGGTCACCGAGAGCGACACATGGGCAAGCCCGCGTTTTGCCATGTCCGTCAATATATCCATATCTCGCTCGATCAACGCCGATTTCGTGACGATGCTCACCGGATGGTTGCAGGCGCTCAATACTTCCAGAATCTGCCGCGTGATGCGATAAGTACGCTCAATAGGCTGATAAGGATCGGTGTTGGCGCCGAGCGCAAGCGGCTGGCACTGATAACCCGGTTTACTGAGTTCTTTTTCCAGCAACGCCGCCGCATTGGGCTTGGCAAACAACTTGGTTTCAAAATCCAAACCCGGCGAAAGGCCAAGATAGGCGTGCGTAGGCCGCGCAAAGCAATACACACAGCCATGCTCGCAACCACGGTAGGCGTTGATGGAGCGGTCAAAGCCCACATCGGGCGATTTGTTGTAATTGATGATGCTGCGTGTCGTGTCGTGTGACACCGTGGTTTTGACGGGCGGCAACTCCTCGTCAACAGTGCCCCAACCATCATCAAATATTTCGTGCGCCTGCGCCTCGTAGCGGCCATCCTGATTACTCAGCGCGCCACGGCCTTTTTGGGTGTGTATAGGACTCATTTTACATACTCAAATTTCAGCAGGGTGGAGCAAAGCGTAACCCATCAAATTTATTGCGTCGTATCATTTTTGATGATGGGTTGCGCTATGCTGCACCCATCCTACGAAAGGCGACGACCTGTTCTCGAGTCACTGTCGGAAAACCTTCAAGGAAATTATCAATGGTCTCTCCGCCTTCGAGATAATCAAGCAAAGTCTGGATAGGTACTCGGGTGCCTGCAAAAACGGGAGTCCCGCCCATTACCTCGGGTGAGATCGAAATGATTGGTTTGTCCATAAAAGTGAGTACCCTCATGGTTATAAATAGATCAAAACTATTATATACCCTAGAAAGCCGGGGTCGTGCTCTAACCACCTCCAGTTATGGCCTGTAAAATCTGTTCAATGGCCTGGATGCGCATAGCCGCATCTGGCAGAGGCTTGGTAATGCGCAGCTTATTCTGCCCGTCGAGTCTATAAAATTTGGGTTCGCGTTGAATCAGGGAAATGATTTTCCCTGGCTCCACCGACGGTTTATCAGCGAAGATCAGACGTGCGCCGTTTTCCCCGGCCTCGATCTTGCGTATTCCGAGCGGTTGAGCCAGCAATTTGAGTTCTGTGACTTTGAATAGAGTCTTGGTCTGCGGCGGCAACAGGCCGAAGCGGTCTATCATCTCCACTTGCAGTTCGCGCAGTTCGTCTTCGGAGGCCGCGCTGGCGATACGTTTATAGAGTATCAGCCGCGTATGCACATCAGGCAGGTAATTTTCCGGTATCAATGCCGGAATGCGCAGATCAATCTCAGCGCCGTGATCGAGCGGACGATCCAATTCAGGCTCGCGGCCTGATCTAAGCGCCTTGACCGCCCGTTCCAGCAGTTCAGTGTACAGCGTGTAGCCGACCTCGTGTATCTGACCGCTCTGTTCTTCGCCGAGCAGTTCGCCTGCGCCGCGGATTTCCAGATCGTGCGAGGCGAGAGTGAAGCCGGTGCCGAGATCCTGAATGGACTCTATCGCCTCCAGGCGTTTGAGTGCGTCGGCGGTGATGGCGTTACGCGGCGGGATGATGAGGTAGGCATAGGCGCTGTGGTGGGAACGGCCCACGCGGCCGCGCAGTTGATAAAGTTGCGCCAGGCCGAATTTATCGGCCCGATTGATGACGATGGTGTTGGCGCTCGGCACGTCAATGCCGCTCTCGATGATGGTGCTGCATACCAGCACGTTGAAACGCTGATGATAGAAATCGAGCATCACCTGTTCCAGCTCGCGCTCACGCATCTGGCCGTGCGCGACGCGTACGCCCGCCTCCGGCACCAGCGCCTCAATCCCTTGCGCCATTTTCTCGATGGTATCGAGGTCGTTGTGCAGGAAATACACCTGGCCGCCGCGTTTGATCTCGCGTAACACGGCCTCCTGGATAAGTGTCTTGCTCCATTCGCGCACAAAGGTCTTGACCGCGAGACGGCGTGCTGGCGGGGTTGCGATGATGGAGAGGTCGCGCATGCCCGAGAGCGACATCGAGAGCGTGCGCGGGATGGGCGTAGCGGTGAGAGTGAGCACATCCACCTCGGCGCGCAATTGCTTGAAGCGTTCCTTTTGTTGAACGCCGAAACGGTGCTCCTCGTCTATCACCACCAAACCCAGGCGTTTGAATTTGATGTCCGATTGCAGGAGCTTGTGGGTGCCTATGATGATGTCCACGCTTCCATCGGCCAGCCCATTGATGACCTCGTCCTGCTGTTTCTTGGAACGAAACCGCGACAGCACCTCGACCCGCACCGGCCAGTCGGCAAAGCGATCCTTGAAGTTCTGATAGTGCTGCTGGGCGAGCAGCGTCGTCGGCGCCAGCACGGCGACTTGTCTTCCTCCCTGTACCGCGACAAACGCGGCACGCATCGCCACCTCGGTCTTGCCGAAACCGACGTCGCCGCAAATCAAACGATCCATCGGTTTATCGGAGCGCATATCGGCGAGCACGCTGTGGATTGCGTCTAATTGATCGGGGGTTTCTTCAAACGGGAAGGCGGCGGAGAAGGCGGCATATTCCTCTTCACCGAGAGAGAAGGCATGTCCCTTGCGCGCGGCGCGCCGGGCGTAGATCTCCAACAGCTCGGCCGCGACGTCGCGTACCTTTTCCTGCGCTTTGCGCTTGGCGCGCCGCCACTGATCGCTACCCAGCCGGTGCAGAGGGGCATTCTCCGGCGCCGCGCCCGTATAACGGCTGATGAAATGCAAAGAGGCGACGGGCACATAGAGTTTGTCCCCGCCCGCGTATTCAAGCGCGAGAAACTCCGTCTCCAAATCGCCGACCTGCAACACTTGCAGACCCAGATAGCGGCCTACACCGTGATCTTCATGCACCACCGGCGCGCCGATGTGCAGCTCGGTCAGGTTGCGGATGATGTTCTCGGTGTCGCGGGCGCGGGTCTTGCGCCGGCGCCGTTGCATCACCCGCTCGCCGAACAACTGAGACTCGGCCACAATGGCCAAGTGCGGCTCTTTTAGGAGCAAGCCCTGCTCCAGCGGCGCGACGGTGATGCCCAGCCTTGCTTCGGATTCCAGAAAGGCCTGCCAGTTGGGGAACAACACGGGCTGCCACCCCCGGCCGCGCAGTATCTCCAATAAGGTCTCGCGGCGGCCCGTGGTCTCGGCGGCGAACAACACGCGGCCGTCAAACTCTTCCAGAAATGTGCGCAGCGCCGCCATTGGATCGGCCGCCCTCGCATCCAAGGTCAGCGCAGGCGGGAGCTGTGTGTCGTAATTGACGAGGTTTCGGTGAGCGCCCTGTTCGATCTTAAAACGCTGCGTAATGACTTGCGGAAAGGCGCTGAGTGCGTTATCCGGTTCCTGGATTTTCAGAAAGAGTTGCGAGGGCGGCAGCAAGGGACGTTCGGTATCGTGGCGGCCCTGTTCATAGCGCTCCTCGATCTCTTGCCAAAAGCGTTCCGCCGCCGCTTCCACACCCTCACCGACCATCACCAGACTGGAAGACGGCAGATAATCGAACAGGGTGGTCATGCGTTCGAAAAACAGCGGCAAATAATATTCGATGCCGGGTGGCGCCAGGCCCTTGCTCACATCCCGATAGAGTGGCGAGCGCTGCGGGTCGCCTTCGAAGTGCACACGCCAGGCCTGACGAAAGCGCGCGATGCCTTCGTCGTTGAGCGGAAACTCGCGGGCGGGCAGCAGGCGTATATGCTTGACCGTCACAATAGTGCGCTGAGTTTCGGTGTCGAAGGTGCGGATCGTATCCACCTGGTCGTCCAGCAGATCCACACGATAGGGTTGCGCGGCGCCCATCGGGAACAGGTCAACCAGTCCTCCCCGCACCGCAAACTCGCCATGCTCCATTACCTGCGAGACGTACTGATAGCCGGAGGATTCGAGCCGCTTGCGCAGCGCCGTGAGATCCAGTCTTTCGCCCACCTCCAGCAACAAACTATTGGCAGTCAGATAGTTCTGCGGAACGAGCCGCAGCATCAGGGTCGTCAGAGGAACGATCAACACCCCTCGCTGTAGACCCGGCAAACGATACAGCGCCTCCAGGCGTTGCGAGACGATGTCCTGGTGAGGTGAAAAGTTGTCGTAGGGCAAAGTTTCCCAATCCGGAAAACTCAGCACGGGCAGGGCAGGGTTATCGCCTATGTAAAAGCGCAGCTCATACTCCAACCGTTGCGCCGCCAGCGTGTCCTCCGTCACTACCAGCAATGGACCGGCATGCCGGCGCGCGGCGGCGGCCAGGGCCAGACCATAACTGCTCCCGTAGAGCTGGCCCCAATACAGATGCTCCCCGGTACGGTCAGGCAGGTAAGGCTTTAGAGGGCTCGCCAAGCCGGCGGGCACAATAGGTGCTGCCAGGATGTTTATTACCATATTAAAAACAATAACCTATAAATAATTTCTGGTGTCGCAACATCAGTCCAAAATCGGTTGAGCAGGCATATTGACAATATGCCCTGAGCACATACATACTGGTTGGTATGTTAGATGGCGTATTAGATTTATGAATAATCACTATTCGCCACATAGAAATTCCGGATATTGTCCGGGTTATCCTGCTTATAGGCAACCGTATGTCTACCGCGCACGCCCGTAATCCCGACCAGACTCGTCAAATCCTGTTACAAGCCGCACTGGAGGAGATCCACCAATGCGGCTTTCAGGCCGCGAGTCTCAGTAATATTCTCGCCAAGACCGGGCTCACCAAGGGCGCACTGTACCATCACTTTCCCGACAAGCTCGCATTGGGCTACGCGGTGGTGGAAGAGCTGATCGAGCCTGACGTACACGCCAAGTGGGTACAACCACTGCTCGACTTCGATAACCCCATAGACGGTCTGCTGTATGTGATAGAGGAAGAGGGAAAGAAGCTTGATCCCTGCGGGTGCAACGCCAATGAGCTATTTTTGGGTTGTCCCCTGAATAATCTTGCCCAGGAGATGTCACCCGTGGACGAGGGTTTCCGCACGCGCATCCAGCGCATTTACGCCATGTGGCGCGCAGAGATCGGCGCGGCCTTGGTGCGCGGACAGCAAAGCGGCAAGGTGCGAGCGGACATAAACCCCGATGCGGCGGCAACCTTCACCGTAGCGGCATTGGAGGGCTGCATCGGCATGGCGAAAAACGCGCGCGACATCAAGCTGCTGTATACCTGCGGCGCCGGATTGATTCAATATCTCGAGAGTTTACGGGTTAAGCCCAACAATTCGCTCCAGCCCCATCCCCGCTGACGCAGCGTCGCGGGTGAACTTGATCGTTAGCCTTCAAAAAGACGAACTAACCAACCAAATAATGACTGCACTGCAAATTATTCGTATCCCAATTCTGCCTTTTGGTATGGTGAACTCTCACCTGATCCTGGGCACAGATGGATGCATTCTTGTTGATGCCGGGCTGCCGAAGTCGGAGTCTAAGATTAAAAAGGCGTTAACCAGGCATGGACTCTCGTTCAAAGATATCAAGCTCATCGCGGTTACTCATGCACATGTGGATCACGCAGGCAGTGCGTATGCCCTGCGTGATTTGTCCGGGGCGCCTATCGTGGCTCACGCGGATGATGCCAAGTATTTTAGCCGGGAAATGCCGATGACGTTCTGCCCAACCGGGTGGTTTGGCCGTCTTTTTCTTAAAACATCCTTAATGTTCGAACCTTATAACGGTTTTAAACCCGATATCTTGCTCTCGAAGGATGACATTCTGGACCTCAGTCACTATGGCATTCCCGGTATCATCAGACATACTCCGGGTCACACGGCAGGTTCTATCTCAGTGGAGCTTTCTACCAAAGACGCCTTGGTCGGCGACCTTATTGCCTCAGGAATTTTATTAGGCGGTCTCGTTAGAACCCATCATGCCAAGAGTCCGCCGTTTGAAGATAACCCGCACGCCGTAGGCTTGGCGTTGCAACGCCTGCTTGATTCAGGCATGGAGAGATTTTACATGGGGCATGGCGGGCCGCTAAACGCTTGTGAAGTCCAACGTCACGCGCAAAATCTCATAGCCGTGAAGTCGTCGCTGCTCAATGGAGGCTAACATTGCTTATGGTACTAAACCGCTTCCTTAACAAGCCCGATACTGCAGGGATCATCGCGCCGCCGCCGCTGATATATTTAAGCGGCTGGTTGCTCGGCTGGGTGCTCAACAAGGGCTATCCGATCACCTGGTTGCCGGACGTACTGACATGGCCTATCGGCGCAGTGCTGATAGGCTGCGGCGTATTATGCGCAGCCTCTGCTTTTCTCGCCATGCGCCGGGCAAGTACGCCGGTGGACCCCTATAGCCCCACCACGGCGATAGTCAGCGCAGGTTCCTACCGCTTCAGCCGTAATCCGCTGTATCTCGCGCTGACCTTGTTCTATGTGGCCTTCGCCGCCATTACCGATATGCTATGGCCATTGCTGGTGCTGCCTTTCGTGATATGGGTGATGCATCGGGGCGTGATCTGTCGTGAGGAACGTTATCTGGAGAAAAAATTTGGCGAGTCGTATGTGCACTACAAGGTCAAGGTAAGACGGTGGCTTTGATCCCCTGAAGGGGGTGGATACTCATCAGTCAATAAGTAAGACTACCCTTCCGCTACGTCCCCGCCCCCTATATAGGGGGCGGGGACAGGGTGGGGGTAGGTAAAACAGGGTATTTACTCAGGAGTCACATCATTTGCATTGTAGTATTGCCTTTGTGACTCCTGAGTAATATGAAAAATAACATCATGGTCATCATGGCAGAGAGCGCGAATCATGATTAAGACCTTTGCAGAGGGGCTAGTAAGGTTTCGTTGGTGGGTGATCCTCGCCACCTTGCTTAGCGTAGCCGGCAGTGGCTACGGTATGCGTTATTTGCAGTTCAGCAATGACTACCGGGATTATTTCAGCAAGGACAATCCTCAATTGGCCGCCTTTGAGGCTTTGCAAAACACCTATACTAAAAGTGATAACGTGTTGTTTGTGGTTGCCCCCAAGGACGGCAAGATATTTACCCGCGAAACACTCGCCGACATCGAATGGCTTACCAAACAGGCCTGGCAGCTTCCTTATTCGAGCCGGGTGGACTCCATCACCAACTTCCAGCATACGCATGCCTCCGGCGATGATTTGATTGTAGAAAATCTCGTTAAAGATGCTGCTTCGTTGAGCGGCACAGCGCTGGAGCGCATTAAAGACGTCGCCCTGCACGAACCCTTGTTGTTGAATAGGGTGATTAATGCAACCGCTAATGTCACGAGTGTCAGCGTGACGATTATCTTGCCGGGCAAGGCGCTTTCCGAAGTGCCGGAGGTAACGGCGGCCGCGCAAAAATTAATGGAGCAGGTCAAGGCGCGTAACCCACAGTTGGATGTTTATCTCACCGGTGAGGTGCCGATGAACAACGCCTTTTCCGAATATGCGCAAAAAGATCTGGAAACGCTGGTGCCCATCATGTACGGCGTGATCATACTGGTAACGCTCCTCGCACTGCGCGGATCGGTTGCCGGTACCTTTGGCACCGTACTTCTCATCGTTTTTTCCACGGTAACCGCGATGGGTCTGACCGGCTGGTTGGGGATCAAGCTGACCGCGCCTTCGGTCTCGGCCCCCACTGTGATTTTGACGCTGGCGGTGGCCAACAGTATCCACTTACTGTTGGTGATCGTGCAGAGTATACGCGCGGGACATGATAAGCGCGCCGCCGTTGTTGAAAGCCTGCAAATCAACATGTATCCGGTCACCATCACCTGTCTGACAGATGTGATCGGCTTTTCCGTGATGAATTTCAGCGATGTGCCGCCGATTCAGGATTTGGGGAATATTGTCGCGCTCGGTGTGGCCGCCACGTGGCTGTATTCGATCTTGTTCTTACCGGCGGTAATGGCAGTATTGCCGCTACGCATCAAACCTGCGGTGACCCACAGTGTCTTTAACATGGATCGCTTCGCCGATTTTGTGATCCGGCGCCGTAAGATTCTGCTATGGGGCGCCAGCCTGATTACCCTTGCGCTGTTCGCCTGTATTCCCAAAAACGAGCTGAACGACCAGTATGTGAACTATTTTGATCGCAGTGTTGATTTCCGGCGCGCGAGCGATTTTACCGTGGCCGCCTTTGGCGGTTTTAATCCCATAGACTATTCTCTGTCGGCGGGGCAGAGCGGCGGCATCAGTAACCCGGCCTACTTGCAAAAACTGGAACAATTCGCAGAATGGCTGCGCAGTCAGCCTGATGTGAATCACGTCGACACCCTCACTGACGTGATGAAGCGTTTGAATAAAAACATGCATGGCGACGACCCGGCATGGTACCGCCTTCCCGATAGCCGGGAATTGGCTGCGCAATATCTATTGCTCTATGAGCTTTCTCTCCCCTTCGGTCTGGACCTTAATAATCAAATCAACGTGGACAAATCCGCAACACGGCTTACGGCCACGCTGAAAGGCCTGCCCAGCACCAAGGAGATTATGGCCTTCGAGCAACGCACCGAGCAGTGGCTGCGCGAAAACGCGCCGCCAACGATGCGCGCCGAGGCGACCGGGTCCAGTATCATGTTTGCCTACTTGGGCGACAGAAACATTCGCAGTATGCTGAAAGGCAACATCATCTCCCTGCTGCTGATCTCACTGGTGGTTATCGCCGTGCTGCGCAGTCTCAAGATCGGCCTCATCAGTCTGATCCCCAACCTTGTGCCCGCGGGCCTCGCCTTCGGTGTGTGGGGCATCATGGTGGGTCAGGTGGGGCTGTCCTTGTCGGTGGTCACCACCATGACATATGGCATCGTGGTGGATGACACCATCCATTTTTTGAGTAAATATCTGCATGGGCGGCGCAAAAAGGGTATGACCGCCGAGGATGCGGTGCGTTATGCCTTCTCCACGGTCGGTATGGCCACTTGGCTGACCTCGCTGATACTGGTCGCAGGATTTTCCGTGCTGGTGTTTTCGGCGTTTGAACTCAACTCCAGCATGGGGCTGCTCACCGCCATCACTATTGCTTTTGCCGCTTTGTGCGACCTGTTTTTACTGCCACCGTTACTGTTGAAACTGGAAGGGAAAAAATATGAAAAGAGCATTTTGGCTAAGCGTGATTCTGTGCCTGTTCCCTCTGAGCCTCTGGGCTGAAACCGCGAATGAAAAAGGGCTCGCCATAGCCCAAGAGGCCGACCGGCGTGACCAGGGCTGGGGAGATTCCACCTCCGACATGCTCATGATCCTGCGCAATAAACAAGGCGAGGAGAGCACGCGGGTGATCCGTAATCAAAGCCTTGAGGTGCAAAGCGACGGCGACAAGGCCCTGGCCGTATTCGATGACCCGGCCGATGTCAAAGGCACGGTACAACTCACTTACAGTCACAAACAAGGGCCTGACGACCAATGGCTCTATCTACCGGCCTTGAAGAGAGTCAAGCGGATCGCCGCCGATGACAAGTCCGGTTCCTTCATGGGCAGCGAATTCGCCTTCGAAGACATCTCCTCGCAGGAGGTGGAAAAGTACACCTATAAATACCTGCGCGACGAGATACTGAACGGCCAGGACTGCTTTGTCATCGAGCGCTATCCGGTCGCGGAATACTCCGGTTACAAGCGGCAGGTGGTCTGGCTCGACAAGGCCGAATACCGGGTGCAAAAAGTTGACTACTATGACCGTAAAGATAGTCTATTAAAAACATTGACTTTCATGGGATATGTGAAGTATCTTGATAAGTATTGGCGGCCGGCCGAGATGTTTATGGAGAATCACCAGACCGGCAAGAGCACGCTATTGAAGTGGAGTAACTACAAGTTTCGGGTAGGTTTGACGGATGCCGATTTCACCCAAGAGAGCCTAAAGCGCACACGGTGATGAGATTAGGGCGATTCCTTTGCAGTTGCCTGTTGCTGACCTCCACGCCCCTCGCCCAAGCCGGCGAGTGGTCCGGCTATGTTGCTTTAGAAGGACGGAGTTTTACCCAAGAAGCCCTGTTTCCCGAGCAAAATTATAGGCTTAACCTTTCGCTCTCCGCCCAGCCCGAGTATTTTCACAAGTGGGACAATGGCAAGCAAAGTTTCACCTTCGTCCCCTTTGTGCGTTACGACCAGCATGACAGCCGCCGCAGCCACGTCGACATCCGCGAGCTGACCTGGCTCAAAGCGGGGAAGGACTACGAATGGCGCGTCGGAGTACGTAAGCTGTTCTGGGGCGTCACCGAGGCAGAGCATCTGGTGGATATCATCAATCAGACGGATCTGGTTGAAAATATAGACGGCGAAGACAAACTAGGTCAGCCGATGGTCAATCTGGCCCTGATCCGCGGCTGGGGCACACTCGACCTCTTTGTTTTGCCCGGTTTTCGCGACCGCACCTTCCCCGGCGCCAAGGGCAGGCTACGTCCGGCCATTCCCGTGGATATTCATCGTGCTCAGTTTGAATCCTCTCAAGGCCGCAATCATGTAGACCTCGCCGCGCGCTGGTCGCGCACCTTGGGGGATTTCGATTTCGGCGTTGCGCACTTTTCCGGCACCAGCCGCGAGCCGCGCCTTGTGCTGGCTTTGGACGGCGGGGGTAACCCCGTACTGATTCCTTATTATGACCTGATTAACCAGACCAGCATCGATTTGCAAGCCACCAAGGGCAGTTGGCTATGGAAGCTGGAAGCGATCTCGCGCGCCGGTCAGCCGGGCGGGCGCTTCACCGCATTGACGGGTGGTTTTGAGTACACCGTGGTCGGCTTGATGGAGACGCATACCGATCTCGGCCTGCTGGCCGAGTATCTGTTCGATGATCGCGGCAAGGCTGCCACCACGCCCTACGATGACGATGTTTTCGTCGGCATGCGCTTGAGCTTCAACGACGCGCAGAGCAGCGAGGCCTTGGTGGGCGCCATCGTTGACCGCCAGACCTACGCGAAGGTCCTGTCCATCGAGGCCAGCCGCCGCTTCGGGCAGCAGTGGAAGCTATCCTTGGAGGCGCGCTTCTTCAGTCACATCCCTGAAAAGGATCAAACCCTGTTCGGGGTGCGCTCCGATGATTATATCCAGCTTGAGATGGCGCGCCACTTCTAAACTTTTGATGTGCGAATCAATTCGCATCTACATGTAGGGCCGAATTCATTCGGCCTGCAACGCTTAACACCTTTCTAAATTTCGTCTAGAATCAAACCATGGCAAACAGTCCACTGCATGGTGATGGGGTGGAGCTGCAAGAGGCGAAGCCCAAGCTCAAGCAACCGTCCCTCTACAAGGTTATTCTGCTGAACGACGATTACACGCCGATGGAATTCGTCGTGCTGGTGCTGGAGACTTTTTTCGGCATGAACCGTGAGCAGGCCGTCCAGGTCATGCTGCATGTACACACCCGCGGTATCGGCGTGTGCGGCGTGTACTCTCGTGAAATCGCCGAGACCAAGGTCGCCCAGGTCAATGATTTTTCACAGAGCAATCAACATCCTCTGCTATGCACCCTGGAAGAGGCATAGAACTGCGTATTGATATATTGCCGCGCTAAACTTATTATCTAACTACAGGTCTTAAGTGTGAGACGCGCAGCGAGGTTAATCGTATGTTAAGCAAGGAATTGGAATTCACCCTCAACCACGCCTTCCGCGAGGCGCGTGAAAAGCTGCATGAGTTCATGACGGTGGAGCATCTGCTGCTCGCACTGCTGGACAACCCTACCGCCGCCGTCGTGTTGCGCGCCTGTGGCGCCGATATCGAGAAACTGCGGAGCGAACTCAAGCATTACATCACCGAGACCACCCCGCTGCTCTCCAAGCATGACACCCGCGAGACCCAGCCTACGCTGGGCTTTCAGCGCGTCCTGCAGCGCGCGGTATTTCACGTGCAGGCCTCCGGCAAAAAAGAGGTCACCGGGGCCAACGTGTTGGCTGCGATCTTTAACGAACAGGAATCCCAGGCCGTTTCTTTGCTCAAGAAGCAGAGTATCACCCGGCTGGATGTGGTCAACTACATCTCCCACGGCGTCTCCAAGGTGCAAGGCGAAAGCGATGGGCAGGGCATCACGCCTTTGTCGGAAGAGGAGGCCGGCGCCGATTCCGTTGTCAAGAGTCCGCTCGAGAACTTCGCCACCAACCTCAACCAGCAGGCGCGCCTCGGCAAGATAGACCCGCTGATCGGCCGCAAGCTCGAGGTCGAGCGCACCATACAGATCCTGTGCCGGCGCCGCAAGAACAATCCCCTCTACGTCGGCGAGGCCGGGGTGGGCAAGACCGCTATCGCCGAGGGGCTCGCCAAGATGATCGTGGACGGACAGGTCCCCGAGGTGCTGAAGGACAGCACCATTTATGCGCTGGATCTGGGCGCGCTGCTCGCCGGCACCAAGTATCGCGGCGATTTTGAAAAGCGCCTCAAGGCCGTGCTCAATCAACTGCAAAAGGAACGCGGTGCGATCCTGTTTATTGACGAGATCCACACCATCATCGGCGCGGGTTCCGCCTCGGGCGGCGTGATGGACGCCTCCAATCTCATCAAGCCCGCGCTGGCCTCCGGCGAGCTGCGCTGCATCGGTTCCACCACCTATCAGGAATACCGCGGCATCTTCGAGAAGGATCGCGCGCTGTCCCGGCGTTTCCAGAAGATAGACATCACCGAGCCCTCGGTGGAAGAGACCGTCGCCATTTTGCAAGGATTACGCACTCGCTTCGAGGAGCACCACAAGGTGGCGTATTCCCAGGAGTCGCTGCGCACTGCCGTCGAGTTGTCGCATCGCTACATCAACGACCGGCATCTGCCCGACAAGGCGATAGACGTGATAGACGAGGCCGGCGCCAATCAGAGCATCCTCCCGCCGGAGCAGCGGGTTGAGACCATCGGAGTAGACGAGGTGGAGAGCGTGGTGGCCAAGATGGCGCGCATCCCCCTGAAGAGCGTATCCAGCTCCGACAAGGATACGCTGCGCAATCTGGAGCGCAATCTCAAGATGGTGGTGTTCGGCCAGGATGAGGCCATCCATGCGCTGGCCGCGTCCATCAAGATGCTGCGCTCCGGGCTGGGCAACACGCAACGGCCGATCGGATCGTTCCTGTTTTCCGGCCCCACCGGCGTCGGCAAGACCGAGGTTACCCGCCAATTGGCCCGCATCATGGGCATCGAACTGATCCGCTACGACATGTCGGAGTATATGGAGCGCCACACCGTGTCACGGCTGATCGGTGCGCCGCCGGGTTACGTCGGCTTCGATCAGGGCGGGCTGCTCACCGAGGCCATCACCAAGCACCCGCACGCCGTGTTGTTGCTCGATGAGATCGAAAAGGCGCACCCCGATGTGTTCAATCTGCTTTTGCAGGTGATGGACCACGGCACGCTCACCGACAACAACGGACGCAAGGCCGATTTCCGCAACGTGGTGATCGTGATGACCACCAACGCCGGCGCCGAACAGATGAGCCGGCCGTCCATCGGTTTTACCCAGCAGGA
Organism: Gammaproteobacteria bacterium; assembly: GCA_016195665.1. Classification (NCBI taxonomy): domain Bacteria; kingdom Pseudomonadati; phylum Pseudomonadota; class Gammaproteobacteria; species Gammaproteobacteria bacterium. The sequence continues at coordinate 21,302 of JACPZD010000032.1, forward strand.
TCACAGCGGCGACAGCATGGAGGTCATCAGGCGCACTTTCTCGCCGGAGTTCCGCAACCGTTTGGACGCGATCATCCAGTTCAAGCCTCTCGACGGCGCGACCATCGCCCATGTGGTGGATAAATTCATCGCCGAACTCGAGATGCAACTGCTGGAGAAACACGTCACCCTGGAACTGACCTCCAAGGCGCGCGAATGGCTCGCCGAGCACGGCTTCGACCCCGCCATGGGCGCGCGGCCGATGACGCGGCTGATTCAGGAGAACATCAAGCGGCCGCTCGCCGAAGAGTTGCTATTCGGCAAACTGGCCGCGGGCGGGCATGTACAGGTGAACGAAACCGACGGCAAGCTCAGCTTCACCATCGAAGAGAGCCAGGATCAGAAAGATCCGCAGCTTGAGGTGGAGTAGCGGCTGCTTTTATAAGTTACACCGCAGAGGACGCAGAGGAATAAGGTCAAAATGTTTTCTTTCTCCTCCGTGGTGACGACTTTATCCCTCATCCCAACCTTCTCCCAGAGGGGGAAGGAGCAAATCCCCCTCTCCCTTAAGGGAGAGCAACCGTGTTCCAAGTCAAGCGATTTTGGGGTTCCACGGGGTATTGTTTTTTAACATAGAATTCATGATGGTTAACAATTTTCTCATGCAAGC
>JACPZD010000033.1 GCA_016195665.1 Gammaproteobacteria bacterium
ATTGTAAGGAAAAATCTTGGCGTTCTTGGCGTCTTGGCGGTTCAGTATGAATAAATCAGAGATCCCTTAGTTGTTAACTTGTAACTTGTATCTTGTATCTTGTATCTGTTTCACTGGAATTGCTTCAAAAACCGCAAATCGTTTTCAAAAAACAGGCGCAAATCATTCACCCCATAACGCAACATCGCCAGCCGCTCGACGCCCATACCGAAGGCGACGCCGGTGTAGCGTTCGTTATCAATCCCGACGTGGCTGAAGACATTCGGATGCACCATGCCGCAGCCCAGCACCTCAAGCCAGCCGGTCTGTTTGCACACCCGGCAGCCCGCACCGTTGCACATGACACAGGCGATATCCACCTCGGCCGAGGGCTCGGTGAAGGGGAAATAGGAGGGTCTGAAACGGGTCTTCAAGTCTTGTTCAAAAAAGCTGCGCAGGAAGGTGTCCAGCAGCCCTTTCAGATCGGCGAAGCTGATCTGTTCATCCACCATAAAGCCCTCTACCTGGTGGAACATCGGGGTATGGGTGAGATCGGAATCGCGGCGGTAGACGCGCCCCGGTGCAATGATGCGCAGCGGCGGGCTGCGATGCTCCATGACATGCACTTGCACCGGTGAGGTATGGGTGCGGAGGAGGGTATGGGCGTCAAAATAAAAGGTATCGTGCATCGCGCGCGCCGGATGATGCGCGGGAATATTGAGGGCCTCGAAATTGTGATAATCGTCTTCGATCTCGGGGCCTTCGGCGGTTTCAAAGCCAAGCTGGGCGAACATCGCCTCGATGCGTTGCAGGGTGCGTGTGACGGGATGCAGCCCGCCGGTCACCTGGCCCCTGCCGGGAAGTGTCACGTCCAGGGTCTCGGAGCCCAGCCTTGCCTCGAGCTCCGCGTCTTCCAGTACGGCGAGGCGCGCGGCCAGGGCCTGGTTTACCGTCTCCTTGATCTGGTTGACGGCCTGGCCGGCCTGGGGACGTAGCTCCGGCGCGAGGCCGCCGACGCTTTTGAGGTATTCGGTGAGCACGCCTTTCTTGCCCAGATACTTGACGCGCAGTTGCTCGAGCACGGCCGAGTCTTGCGCCTGAGCGATCTCGCTCTGGGCCAGGGTTTCGATGTTTTTTAGATCTTGCACTAAGATCTCCCCTTAGTCGCTCCTGCGCATCCATGCGCTCGCGACATTCGCACGTCCCTGTGCAGCAAAATAAAAAGGGGAAAGGCCTTGGCCTTTCCCCTGTCTCTTTAGACTGATCTAGGATCTAAAGCGCCGTATCAGTTCGACAGGGTGTGGGCCTTGGCCTTTTCCGCCAGCGCCGCAAAGGCCGGCTTGTCGAAGACGGCGAGGTCGGCCAGCACCTTGCGATCAATCTCGATGACGGCTTTTTTGAGACCGTTCATAAGCAGGCTGTATGACAGACCGCACTCGCGCGCGGCTGCGTTGATGCGCACGATCCACAGGGCGCGGAACTGGCGCTTCCTCTGCTTGCGCCCGATGTAGGCGTATTGGCCGGCCTTGATGACCGCTTGCTTGGCGACGCGATAGACGTTCTTGCGCGCGCCATAGTAACCCTTGGCTCGTGCGAGAAGCTTTTTGTGTTTGGCGTGAGCAGTGACGCCGCGTTTTACTCTAGACATTACAACACCTCTTAGCTAAAGGGCAGCAGACGGCGCAGCCCGGGGACGTCAGATTTATCCACCATATTATTATGGCGCAGGTGACGCTTGCGCTTGGTGCTCTTCTTGGTGAGGATGTGGTTAAGGTGCGATTGGCCGTGTTTAAACCCGCCCGAGGCCGTGCGCTTGAAACGCTTGGCCGCACCGCTGTTAGTCTTCAATTTTGGCATTACAGTTAGACTCCAGAAATTCTTTATTCAGATTAACTTCGCTTTACACTCTACTTGCCAGAGATACTTCGCTTCTCATTTTTTAGGGCCGATCAGCATCACCATCTGCCGCCCCTCCATCTTCGGAAATTGTTCCACCACTCCGATATCGGCCAGATCGGCCTCAACCCGCTTGAGCAGCTTGACTCCCAGTTCCTGGTGAGCGAACTCGCGGCCGCGGTAACGCAACGTGACCTTGGCCTTATCGCCCTCATTGAGGAACCGTATCAGGTTGCGCAGCTTGACCTGGTAATCGCCTTCTTCGGTGGTGGGGCGAAACTTGACTTCCTTGATCTGAATCTGTTTTTGCTTCTTCTTGGCCTGCTGTTGTCTCTTGCCCAGCTCGAAAAGATATTTGCCGTAATTCATCACACGGCAGACCGGCGGATCGGCGTTCGGTACAATCTCAACCAAATCAAGCTCAGCGTCCAAGGCCAGTTTCTGCGCTTCTTCCAGAGGCAGTACCCCTAATTGCTCACCCTCGCTTCCGATCACCCGCACCTGGGGGGCGGTAATCGCTTCATTCAGACGAGTATCTCTGTCAGCTACGATAATCTAGTCTCCTTGAGGCTCTAAAATAGAACAGGCGCCTCTAAAAATGCGTCTTTTGTCTTTATGCGGCGTTGTTGTCTGCTCAGAATGCTCATGTACTGGCGTGTACACTCCGCTTCTTCGCAGACAACGCCTTGCCTAAAGTCAAAATCCACTATATTTTAGAGGTACCCGAACGACCGCGGCGCGCGATTTCTGTGCGGCTGTGATCCACAAAGGCATGCAGCGCCATCGGACCCAGATCTTCGCCGCCTCGCGTGCGCACGGCCACGGTTGCGTTTTCCGTCTCCCGGTCACCTACGACCAGGAGGTAGGGCACACGTTGCAATGTGTACTCCCGGATTTTAAAGCCTATCTTCTCATTTCTCAAGTCCGATTTCACCCTTAATCCCTGTTTTTGCAGGATTTCGGTGCATTTTTGGGCATATTCGGCCTGACTGTCCGTAATATTCATGACCACCGCCTGCACCGGCGCGAGCCAGAGGGGGAAGGCGCCGGCGTATTCCTCGATGAGGATGCCGATGAAACGCTCGAGCGATCCGAGGATGGCGCGGTGCAGCATCACCGGCACCTGCTTGGAGCCGTCCTCGGCGATGTAGTGCGCGCCGAGGCGGCCCGGCATGGAGAAGTCCACTTGAATAGTGCCGCACTGCCACGCGCGCCCGATGCTGTCTTTCAGCGAGAACTCGATCTTGGGGCCGTAAAACGCGCCTTCACCGGGTTGTAAATCCCAGGGGAGTTGTTTGGCGTTGAGGGCCTGCTCCAGCGCATGTTCGGCCTTGCCCCACAGATCGTCGGCGCCGATACGATCCGCCGGGCGGGTGGAGAGCTTGTAGATGATGTCCTTGAAACCGAAGTCGGCGTAGACCTGATGCAGCAGGTCAATGAAGTTTGATACTTCCTCCTGCATCTGCGCCTCGGTACAAAAGATGTGCGCGTCGTCCTGTACGAAGTTACGCAGGCGCATCAGGCCGTGCAGCGCGCCGGACTGCTCGTTACGGTGACAGGAGCCGAACTCCGCCAGGCGCAGCGGCAAATCGCGGTAGCTCTTGAGCCCCTGATTGTAGACCTGGATGTGGCACGGGCAGTTCATCGGTTTCACCGCGTACAGCCGCTTCTCCGACTCGGTGATGAACATGTGTTCCTTGAACTTATCCCAGTGGCCGGACTTCTCCCATAGCGAGCGATCAACTACCTGCGGGGTGCGTATCTCCTGATAGCCGTGTTCGCGCCACAACGCGGCCATGTACTGCGTGACCTCTTGATAGATGCGCCAGCCATTCTCGTGCCAAAACACCATGCCCGGCGCTTCTTCCTGAAAATGAAACAGGCCGAGTTGTTTGGCGAGCTTGCGATGGTCGCGTTTCTCCGCCTGCTCCAAACGGTTCAGATAGGCCTTGAGGTCTTTTTCGTTGAGCCAGGCGGTGCCGTAGATGCGTTGCAGCATCTCGTTCTTCGAGTCGCCGCGCCAGTACGCGCCCGCGAGCTTAGTGAGTTTGAAGGCCTTGAGCTTGCCGGTGCTGGGCACATGCGGGCCGCGGCAGAGATCTATGAAATCACCTTGTTTGTATAGCGAGAGTTCTTCGCCGGTGGGAATGTCCTCAATGATCTGCGCCTTATACTCTTCGCCCATGTCACGAAAGAATTTGATCGCCTGCTCACGCGGCATGACAGTGCGCGCCACGGGGAAGTCCTTGTCCGCCAGCTCCTTCATGCGCGCCTCGATGGCGGCCAGGTCTTCCGGAGTAAAGCGGTGCTCGAAGGCGAAGTCATAATAAAAGCCGTCTTCAATCACCGGGCCGATGGTGACTTGCGCCTTGGGGAACAACTCCTTCACCGCTTGCGCGAGCAGATGTGCGTTGGAGTGGCGCACGACATCGAGCGCCTCCGGACTTTTGTCAGTGACGATGGCGACGCTGGCATCGTGGTCGAGCAGGTGCGAGAGGTCTACCAGCTTGCCGTCCACCTTCGCCGCAAGCGCCGCCTTGGCCAGGCCCGCACCGATGGAGGCGGCGACATCTTTAAGGGTGATGGGCTGCGGATACTCGCGGCGGCTGCCGTCGGGGAGGGTGATTACCGGCATATCAGATACAAGAGAAAAGATACAAGATACAAGAATCCATAAGATTGAGCATGGTGTTTTTTTACTTTTCTCTTGTATCTTGTATCTGTTTAAGTGGTAGGCGCGAGTGGGATCGAACCACCGACCACTACCATGTCAAGGTAGTGCTCTACCACTGAGCTACGCGCCTGTTGAGGTGCTAATTCTAGCCCAGTAGGCTGGCCGACTCAACTTTATACGCGCGCGGCACGGGGAATCAGCCTGACTCTGTTTCTCTTCCCTATGCAAACCTTAATAATAGTAAATAGCCCGGATGCGGCACAGCGGAATCCGGAAGACCACTTGATTCCCGAGCCTGGGAAAGGTGCGCGTCCCCTTTAATTTAGTCAGGTAGATACCGTCTCGCTCGTCAAGTGAGATTTGCATAATTTGCCTGGTAAGGCAGTTGGGTTTTAAGTACCCCGAAGCACAGGTGCACCAATTTACGCATGGCCGCACCGAGCGCCGACATCTTTGATTTACCGC
>JACPZD010000034.1 GCA_016195665.1 Gammaproteobacteria bacterium
ATTGCGCAAGGCCGCCAAACGTACAGTCAGCGATTTGTGGGATGAAATCGGAAAACTCCTTGATGCGTTCTCGCTAGACGAATGCAAAAACTATTTTGCGTCTTCTGGATATGTATGTGCTTAAATCAAAAATGCTCTAGTTTGTCATGGCGTGTGTTTCTGATCTTTATTGTGCAAACCGGATAATTCAAGCCGAGCAGCTCTCATTGGCCATACGGGTGTTGGGTTATTTGAGGCTGTTGACCTGCGAGGCGGCATGCTCTCTGGCACGGGCATCGCTCCAAGGCCTCACGGCCCCGGCAGGTTCGATGTTATCGCCCGTGTTGCTGACACAATAGTTGCCCGAGACGATGACCTCGTCCAGGCGGGCCCCTGCGGCGATGCGGGTGTATTCAAATAGGATGCTTCGCGTGATCTGGACGCCGGCCTCCAATCGGCAGCCGTGGCCGATCCAGGTGGGGCCGATGATGCGGCAGCCGGCCTCGATGTGCGCCCCCGGCCCGATGTAGACAGGGCCGGTGATCTCGGTATCTTCCCATTCGATCCGGGTATTCAACCCCGCCCATACGCCTTTGCGGATCTCGGCGCCGGGCGGGCGTAAATCCGCGATCTCTCCCCGCAGGGCGCGCTGTGTGGCCGACCAGTAATCGTACACGTTGCTGATATCCAGCCAGTTGAAATGCCGCCGCTGGGCGTAAAAGGGCAACCCCTGAGCGACCAGAAGTGGAAACAATTGACCGCCGATGTCAAACGGAAGGCCGAAGGGAATGAGGTCAAGCGCTTCGGGCTCAAAGATATAAATGCCGGTGCTCGCCCAATTCGAGAGCGCCTCGTCGCGTTGCGGTTTTTCCTGAAACGAGGTAATGCGACCATCGTCATCGCTTACAACGATACCGTAGCTCGACACCTGCTGCCACGGCACCTCTTTGACCACCAGGCTCACCAACGCCCGCTTTTGTTTATGTTCACGCATCGCAGCGCCGACGTCGAGATCAATCAAGGCGTCGCCGCACACTACCAGGGTGGTCTCATCAAAGAAACCGCCCAGGTCTTGAATCTTGCGCAGCCCGCCTGCGGAGCCGATAGGGTTTGGGAAGATCTTGTTGTTCTCGATGTGGCCTTCGAACGAATAACCGATCTGCACGCCGAGCCGCTGCCCGTGACCGAAATACTGCTCAATGGCGGGCGCCATGTGACTGGTGTTAATCATGATCTGCTTTATGCCTGCGCTTGCCAGGTGCTCGATCAGATATTCCAGCACCGGCTTGCCGAGCAGCGGCAGCATGGGCTTGGGTAAGTCGTGAGTTAGCGGCCGTAACCGGGTACCGCTGCCCGCAGCCAGTATCATGGCCTTCATGTAAATTCGTCCATCGTAGGAAGATGACGGGTTATGGAGCTGGCGAGAGGAGTCGAACCCCCGACCGGCTGATTACAAATCAGCTGCTCTACCAACTGAGCTACGCCAGCAAATCATACAAAACGCGCACAGCGCCTCGGCTCGCTCCCTTCTCCCCTTGGGAGAGGGATGGGGATGAGGGCTGAGCTACGCCAGCTTGAAATAAACTTTAGTGATGCCATCCGTACATTGTAGGCAGGGCTATGTGCGAAGGCAATTTATTCCGGGTGAGTGCCGGTATTTTGCGGCGGGATGAGCTTGAGTTGGGTGCTATCCACCTCCCGCAACAACTGGAGGCGTTTGATCTCCGGTCCCGGCGCCGGACTACCTGCGGCGGAATCAATGTGAGGATACTGGATTTGCCAAGCAAAAAATCCCAGGTTCAGCACCACCAGCAAGCCGAATAACCATTTCATTTCTCACCTCCCGCGATGATCGCAAGACCCTGTAATACCAGATCGGGTTCGTGTTTGAATGTAACGCTCAACAGCGGCATGAGCTGCCCGGCGTCGCCGCCTGTGATGAGCCAGGATTGTATCGCAAAACGGCTTGAGAGATCAGCCCGCGCGCGTTCGATCGCGGCGACGGCTGCATACAGTGTCCCTTGTAGGATGGCCTGCCCGGTGTCTTGAGCCAGGGGCGTAAGCTCTGAGACCTGTTGCTCCAGTGTCATGGGCAGTGTGGCGGTTTGGTTGCTGAGCGCTTTGCGCATCGTCGTAAGCCCCGGGAGTATCAACCCGCCCAGGTGCTTGCCTTCAGCGCTAAGGGTGTCGATGGTGATTGCCGTTCCACAATCAACAATGCAGGCTGCGCCGTGATGGAGATGGTGCGCCGCAATCAGCGCCGCCCAGCGGTCGGCGCCCAACTTTTCAGCGTCGCGGTAGGTATTGGTTACGCCGAAATCGTGCCTTGAGGGGGTAATAAACTCCGGCAGAAGGTTCCAGACATTGAGTGTGCAAGCGGTAAGCGTGGCGGCGAATTCTTCACCGCGCACATTGGAGACCACTAGCCGCGCGGGCCGCTCGCCCCAGACCGCGATGAGATCGTCCGGCGGGCACTCGCCGTGTGCGGCGCCACCGGTACCGCGAATAACGCCCTCTCTCAAAAAGCCCCACTTGATGCGGCTGTTGCCGATGTCGAGCAGCAATATACTCATAAGTTAGTAAGTGTGATGCATTGCCCGCTACGTTCCCGCCCCCTGTGCAGGGGGCGGGACAGGGTGGGGGTAGATAAAACAGGGTGTTTACTCAGGAGACATAAAGTATGACATGTAGTCTTACTTTGTAGCTCCTGAGTATGTTCTGCGTTCACTCAGTCCCTCGCACGCTCACCTCGCCCGAATGATAGGCGCGCGTCACGCCGCCGTGGGCAACCAGCAAGGCCCCTTGTTGGTTCACGCCTTGCGCCCGCCCGGTGACCGTGCGATCGGCAAGCTGCACGGTCACGTCTTTATCTTTCAGCAGATCGAGCCTGTCCCACTCCGGAAGAAAGGGCGCAAGACCGTTCTGCTGAAATTGATGGAGAGTAAGCAGCAGGTGTTGCAGGACCCTCCCGGCAAGTGCATTACGCGCGATCCTGTGGCCCACTATCTCGCGCAGGTCTACCCATGGCTGTGAGATGGCTGCTCCCGCAGGCATGGCGACGTTGATGCCGATCCCGGCGACGACATGACAAGGCCCTGCGGCCTCACCGGCCGTGTCCAGCAAGATACCTGCGAGTTTGCGCCCTTGCCAGAGTATGTCATTAGGCCATTTTACACCGATCCCGGTGATCCCCAGCGTCTCCAGGCTATTTGTGACAGCGATGCCGACGGCCAAACTCAAACCGGAGAGGGCGGGGATTTGTTCGGCAAAGCGCCACAACAGCGACAGATAGATGTTCCCGCCGAAGGGCGACAGCCACTGCCGGCCGCGCCGGCCGCGCCCGGCGTGTTGCCGCTCGGCGAGGCAGGCATAGCCGCCCGGCGCACCTGCATTGGCTTTCTGCAGCAGATAAAGATTCGTCGAGTCTACCTCGGTGAGGATATCGAGCCCGCTGAGCAGGCGGCGCGCCTTGTCATTCAAACCGGCGAGGATGGCAGAGCTATCCAACAGTTCCAGGGGCTCCGTCAGCCGGTAGCCTCGGCCGGGTACCGCATAGACCTCGATGCCGGATTTAACCAGGATTCGAATCCGCTTCCACACCGCGCTGCGGCTGATCTTCAAGGTGCGTCCCAGCTCGGCGCCGGAATGAAAGAACCCGTCAGACAGCAAGCCCAGCAGTTCGGTGTCAACGCCCACCGCGGGGTTGATGATGGTGTGCGCTCAATTCATGCACGGCCTCAATGAAGGCCGCCGCGTGTTCGGGTTTGACGTGTTGATGTATGCCGTGGCCGAGATTAAACACGTGGCCGCTGCCGGCGCCGTAACTCTTCAGGATGGTCTCGACCTCGCTGCGGATGCGTAGTGGCGAGGCGTATAACACGCAGGGATCCATATTCCCTTGCAAGGCTACCTTGTCACCGACACGTTTGCGTGCGTCGGCAAGATCGGTGGTCCAGTCAATGCCCAGCGCGTCGCAACCCGTCTCCGCCATCGCCTCCAGCCACTGGCCGCCGTTTTTGGTGAATAAAATCACCGGCACGCGCCGCCCCTCGTTTTCCCGTGTCAGGTCTTTTACAATTTTGTCCATGTAGCGCAGCGAAAACTCCTTGTAATCGCGTGGCGTTAGTACACCGCCCCAGGTATCGAAGATCATCACCGCCTGCGCGCCTGCGGCGATTTGCGCGTTGAGATAAACGGTCACGGCTCGCGCCAGTACCTCCAACAGCCGGTGCATGACGTCAGGCTCGTCAAACATCATGCGTTTAACCAGCGCAAATTCCTTGCTACCTTGTCCTTCCACCATGTAGGTGGCGAGCGTCCAGGGGCTGCCGGCAAAGCCGATCAACGGCACGCGGCCGCTGAGCTCGCGCCGGATCAGCCGCACCGCGTCCATCACATAACGCAGTTCCGTTTCCGGATCGGGCACACTGAGCGCTTCCACATCAGCCAGAGTACGCACCGGTTTCTGAAATTGCGGGCCTTCGCCTTCCGAGAAATACAGCCCCAGCCCCATCGCGTCTGGTATGGTGAGGATGTCGGAAAATAAAATCGCGGCATCCAGCGGAAAACGGTCAAGCGGCTGCAAGGTGACCTCACAAGCCAGTTCCGGCGTTTTGCACAGCGCCATGAAATCACCCGCGCGCTGGCGTGTGGCGCGGTATTCGGGTAAATATCTTCCTGCCTGGCGCATCATCCAGACAGGTGTGACATCTACGGGTTGACGCAGCAGGGCACGCAGGAAGCGGTCGTTTTTGAGTGGGGTCATAAGAACCAAAATTATTTGCTGGGTTTTTTCTTAACGGCCTTGAAACTCTGTGTCAGCCACTGTGCAAACTCGGCTTCGGTTAATTGGCCGGCGGCGAGCGCGGTCATCGCGCTTGCTACTTCCGCCTCGCTCACTATGGGTTGAAAGCCATTATCCATTAAAAACACCGTGCTGGTGAGAAACGCCGTGCGTTTGTCGCCGTCTATAAACGGATGGTTCTTGGCGATACCGTAGCCATACGCGGCGGCAAGCTCATGCAGTGTGGGTGCGCCGTAGCAAAACAAATTTTCAGGACGCGCCGGCGCCGAGTCGAGTAACCCCTTATCACGCACGCCATCGCTGCCGCCAAAAGTCGCAATGCATTCTTTATGCAGGGCGAGCACAACCTGGCGGCTCACCCAGCGCGGGGATTTCACTTCGCCAATTCACGCAAGGCGTTGCGGTAGCGGCGCATAACCTGTTTGCCCAATTTCATCTGGCGTTCAAAGTCAGGATCATAAGCAGTGATTTCATAGCCATTGGGCGTTTCCACCAAAAATACTTGATCGCCTTTTTCGGCGTGTAATTTGCTCAAGGCTTCCTTGGGCAGGATCACGCCGGTGGAGTTGCCGATCGCGGTCAGTTTCGCTTTAATCATGGCGGAGTCTCTCAGGTTATAACAATTGTTATATTTTATATTATAACAAACGTTATAACAAGGGCTTATACTTCCAGGTAATCCAATATCCCCTGCGCCGCCTCGCGGCCCTCAAACACGGCGGTGACCACGAGATCGGAGCCGCGCACCATGTCGCCGCCCGCGAAGATTTTCTGGTTGGTGGTTTGGTGTTTGAATTTACCTTTCGCAGGCGCCTGGATGCGGCCCAGCGCATCCGACTGAATATTGAAATCGGCGAACCACGGCGCGGGATCAGGCCTGAAACCAAAGGCGATGATCACCCGATCGGCGGGGATGATTTCCTCGCTGCCCGGCACCGGCTGCGGGGTGCGGCGTCCGCGCGCGTCCGGTGTACCCAACGCGGTGGTGACGACCTTCACGCCTTCCACTTTACCGTTGCCCACGATCTCGACGGGCTGGCGGTTCCACAAAAACTGCACGCCTTCTTCCTTGGCGTTGGCGACCTCGCGCCGCGAGCCAGGCATGTTGGCCTCGTCGCGCCGGTAGGCACAGACAACACTCGCCGCACCTTGGCGTATCGCGCTGCGGTTGCAGTCCATGGCGGTGTCGCCGCCGCCCAGCACGACGACGCGCTGTCCTTTCATGTCTATAAATTCGGACGCCTGCTTTTCCAAGCCAAGCTGACGGTTGATGTTGGCGACCAGGTAGGGCAGGGCCTCGTATACACCGGTCAGCGTTTCGCCGGGAAATTCGCCCTTCATGTATTTGTATGTGCCCATGCCGAGAAACACCGCGTCGTACTCGTCGAGCAATTCCTTAAAAGCGATGTCCTTGCCGATTTCGGTGTTGAGGCGGAACTCGATACCCATGCCTTCCATGAGCATGCGCCGTGTCTTCACGACGTGTTTTTCCAATTTGAATTCGGGGATGCCGAAGGTGAGCAAGCCGCCGATTTCCGGGTAACGGTCGTATACCACGGCCTTCACGCCGTTGCGAGTCAGCACGTCGGCGCAGCCGAGGCCCGCCGGCCCTGCGCCGATGATCGCCACACGCTTGCCGTTTACCACCACGCCGGACATGTCCGGCCGCCAGCCCTGTTTCACCGCTTCGTCGGTGATGTATTTCTCAATCGAGCCGATGGTCACCGCGCCGAAGCCGTCATTCAATGTGCAGGCGCCCTCGCACAAACGATCCTGCGGACACACGCGGCCGCACACCTCGGGCAGTGAATTGGTTTTGTGCGAGAGTTCCGCGGCCTCGAACAGATTGCCTTCCTGGATGAGCTTCAGCCAATTCGGGATGTAGTTGTGCACCGGGCACTTCCACTCGCAGTAGGGATTCCCACAGGCGAGGCAGCGTCCGGATTGTTCTGCGGCGCCCCTGGCGTCGAACTGCCCGTAGATCTCATTCGATTTATGAATGCGGATCACGGCGGGCGCCTTGGGCGGGTCCTGACGCGGGATGTCCAGGAACTGGAAATAATTGGGCATAGCGGAAACCGGACGGATTAGCGGTGTACGGCCACAGCGCCGCCGCCGGCGGACGCTGTGCGGGTGACGACCGGTTCGTCATGGATAGACTTGGGGCGCGGCATCAACAGGCTGTCGAGAGAGGCCGCCTTGGCCTTGACCAGCCAGAATTTCTCGATGAAGGTCTTGAAATTGCCCAGGATATTTTTCGCCCAGGCGCTGCCGGTCTCTTCAACAAATACCTCGATGAGTCCGCGTAGATGATGCTCGTGCGCCTCCAGGGTATGAATGCGGCGCAGGTCTATCAGTTCCGGGTTGTAACGCCCGGCGAAAGTATTTTCCAGATCAAGGACATAAGCGAAACCACCGGTCATGCCCGCGCCGAAATTGAGGCCGGTGGGACCGAGCACCACGACCTCGCCGCCGGTCATGTATTCGCAACCGTGATCGCCGATGCCTTCCACTACCGCGACAGCTCCGGAATTGCGCACCGCGAAGCGCTCGCCGGCCAGACCCGCCGCGTACAGTTTGCCGCCGGTGGCGCCGTACAAACAGGTATTACCGATGATGGTGGTCTCGTTGGACTTGAAGGCGCTGTTACGCGGCGGATAGATTACGATCTTGCCGCCCGCCATGCCCTTGCCGACGTAATCGTTGGCGTCGCCCTCCAGCACCAGGTGCAATCCGCCGGCGTTCCACACGCCGAAGCTTTGTCCCGCGCTGCCTTGCAGGTGGATGGTGATGGGCGCGTCGTTCATGCCCTGATTGCCGTGGCGGCGCGCGATCTCGCCCGACAGGCGCGCACCGATGGAGCGGTTGACGTTGCGGATCTTGTACCTGAAGATTCCACCGCGCTTGTGTTCGATGACATCCAGCATGTCGCGCACCATCTGTTCCGCGAGTTCGCCCTTGTCGAAGGGTTCGTTGCGCGGCTGCAGGCAATACTGAGGTTTATCGGCCGGTACGCCGGCGTTTGAAAGCAGCGGCGCGAGATTCAAGCGCCGCTGCTTGGCGGTTTCGCCGGGCAGGATGTGCAAGAGATCGGTGCGGCCGATCAGGTCGGCGAGGCTGTTGACGCCAAGTTTGGCGAGCCATTCGCGGGTCTCGCGTGCGACAAAGCGGAAGTAGTTTTCCACCATCTCCGGCAGACCGATGAAATGCTCCTTGCGCAGCGCATCGTGCTGGGTGGCGACACCGGTCGCGCAGGTATTCAAATGACAGATGCGTAAATATTTGCAGCCGAGCGCGATCATCGGCGCGGTGCCGAAGCCGAAGCTTTCCGCGCCCAGTATCGCAGCCTTTATGACATCGAGGCCGGTCTTCAGGCCACCGTCGGTCTGCAAGCGCACCTTGTCGCGCAGATTATTGGCGCGCAACACCTGGTGTGTTTCAGTGAGACCCAACTCCCAAGGGCTGCCTGCGTATTTTACCGAGGTGAGCGGACTTGCGCCGGTGCCGCCGTCATAGCCGGAGATGGTGATCAAATCGGCATAGGCCTTGGCCACACCCGCGGCCACCGTGCCCACACCCGCCTCGGCCACCAGCTTTACCGACACCAGCGCCTGAGGGTTGATCTGCTTGAGGTCGAAGATGAGCTGCGCCAAATCTTCAATCGAGTAAATATCGTGGTGCGGCGGTGGCGAGATGAGCGCGACGCCGGGGCGCGAATAACGCAGCTCGGCGATCATCTTGTTCACCTTCTCGCCGGGCAATTGTCCGCCCTCGCCGGGCTTTGCCCCTTGAGCGATCTTGATCTGCAACACCTCGGCGTTCACCAGATAGGTTGGCGTCACGCCGAAACGTCCCGCCGCGACCTGTTTGATCTTGGAGGTCTTTTCGGTCCCGTAACGGTGCGGATGTTCGCCGCCCTCGCCGGAATTGGAGCGGCCGCCCAAGCGATTCATGGCGATGGCGAGCGCCTCGTGCGCCTCGGGCGACAACGCGCCCAGCGACATTCCTGCGCTGTCGAAGCGCGGCAGGATGGATTCAATCGGCTCGACGTGCTCGAGCGGGATCGGTGTCGCATCATCGCGCACCGCCAAAAGATCGCGCAGCATCGCGGGTGGACGCTCGTTGACGAGCCGGGCGTATTCCAGATATTTGGTATAGTCGCCGGACTTCACCGCAGCCTGCAACGTTATGACCACATCGGGGTTGTAGGCGTGGTATTCGCCGTCGTAGATGTACTTCAGCAGCCCGCCCTGTGCGAGCGGCTTGCGCGGATTCCAGGCGAAACGGGCGAGCGCGCGTTGGTCCGATTCTATCTCGGCGAAGTCCGTCCCTTGCAGGCGGCTCACCGTGCCGGTGAAGCACATCTCGATCACTTCATCGTGCAGGCCCACCGCCTCGAACAGTTGCGCGCCGCGATAGCTCGCGATGGTCGCGATGCCCATCTTGGAGATGATCTTATAGAGCGCCTTGTCCACGCCCTTGCGATACGCACCAAGTACTTTATGATCTTTGCTGATAATCTCGCCATCGCGCATCATGTCGCGCAGGCACTCATAGGCGAGATAAGGGAACACCGCCGTCGCGCCGTAGCCGATCAGTACGGCGATATGATGCGGGTCGCGCGCGGAGCCGGTCTCCACCACAATGTTCGCGTCGCAGCGCAGGCCCGCCCGGATCAGACGATGGTGCACCGCGCCGGTGGCGAGCAGCGCGGGTATGGGCAAGGTGTCCTTGGCGATGGTGCGGTCGGACAAGACCAGAATCACCGCGCCGTTCTTTACGGCCTGAACGGCTTCGTCGCACACACGCTCGAGCGCCGCGCGTAATGTGCCGCCGGCCGGAGTGTTGAGATTGATGCGGGCGTGTGCGTAGCTCGGATTGTCCTGACTGAGCAGCGCGGCGAATTGTCCTTCGGATAGTACCGGCGAGGACACGGTGAGGCGCGCGGCGTGTTCGGGTTTTTCCTCAAACAGGTTGCGCTCGCGCCCGAAGCAGGTGGTGAGCGACATCACGATCGCCTCGCGCAACGGATCTATCGGCGGGTTGGTGACTTGCGCGAATTGCTGCCGGAAGTAATCGTACAGCGAGCGCGCATGATGCGACAGCACCGCCATCGGTGTGTCGTCGCCCATGGAGCCCACGGCCTCCTGGCCGCTCTCGGCGAGTACGCGCAACACCTGGTCACGCTCCTCGAAGCTTACATTGAACAGCTTTTGATGGATCAACACCTCCTGCTCGTCCAATGCGGCCTCCGAGTTGTCGCCCTGTGCCGCGCTAAGCTGTTGCGCATATTGATCCAGCCAGGCGCGATAGGGCTGGCGTTGCTGGAGCAGCCGGTCTATGTCTTGCGGTAACAAGAGCGTGCCGGTCTCGGTGTCGGCGGCGATCATCTGGCCGGGCTTGAGCCGGCCCTTGGCGACCACCTGGTCGGGCGGATAGGCATACACGCCGATCTCGGAGGCAAGCGTGATATGGCGGTCTTTGGTAATGACATAACGCGCCGGGCGCAGGCCGTTGCGATCCATGAGGCACGCGGCGTAACGGCCGTCGGTCATCACAATGCCGGCCGGTCCGTCCCAAGGCTCCATGTGCATCGAGTGATATTCGTAAAATGCGCGCAGCTCCGGGTCCATGGTCTTGTCGTTTTCCCAGGCGGGCGGAATGAGCAAGCGCATCGCGTGCAATAAATCCATACCGCCGGCGATAAGCGCATCGGCCATGTTGTCGAGGCTCAGGGAGTCCGAGCCGGTCATGGAGACCAGCGGGCGCACGTCGTCCATATCAGGGATGAGCGGGCTCACGAATTTTCGGCCGCGCGCGACCGACCAGTTGCGATTGCCCTGCACGGTGTTGATCTCGCCGTTGTGGGCGAGATAGCGGAACGGCTGAGCCAGCCGCCACTCCGGCCAGGTGTTGGTGGAGAAGCGCTGGTGATAGACGGCCAGCGCCGACTCGAAGCGCTCGTCGCGCAGATCGGGATAAAATACCGGCAGATTGGCCGGCATCACCAGACCCTTGTACGAGATCACCCGGCACGACAGGCTGGGGATGTAAAAGGTCTTGTCGTCCGAATTGAGCACCTTCTCGGCGCGGCGCCGGGCGATGTAAAGGTGGCGATCAAAGGTGGTCGTGTCTCGTAAAGAGGTGAGGCGTGAGGCGTGAGGCGTGAAGGGGGGATGTTCAGGCGCGTTGACGAATACCTGCTCGATGCGCGGCAGAGTCTTGAGGGCCTCGGCGCCGCAGGCCTCGGGATTGGTGGGCACGGTGCGCCAGCCGGCGACGCTCAGACCTTCCTTTTGCAGCTCCTCGCTGAGGCGCGCGCGGGCGCGTTCGGCGAGGTCGTGATCCTGATGCAGAAACAGCACGCCGACCGCGTAGTTCTTGCTGAGCGGAATGCCGAGTTCGGCGGCGATGGCGCGGAAGAAACCGTCGGGCTTTTTAATCAACAAGCCGCAGCCGTCGCCCGTCTTGCCGTCCGGTGCGATGGCGCCGCGGTGGGTGAGGCAGGCAAGCGAGCCGATGGCGGTCTGCACCAGACAATGGCTGGCCTGGCCGTCCATCTGGGCAATGAGGCCGAACCCGCAGTTATCCTTCTCGAACTCGGGGCGGTAGAGTCCGTCAGTTAGCGTAGTCAAGTTGTTCACGTTGCAACAGCCAGCCTGCCCGGTGGAGGGCGGTATTTAATGGATCAAAACGACCTATCAGTATACAGCCACATCGCAGGCTACTCAAATCTCAAGCTGGGTTTATGGAGCTGCGTCCAGGATGGACTCAGAACTTATCCATAAATAATTTACCGCAGAGGACGCAGAGGAATATCCTCAAGAAGGAGTTGTTTCTCCTCCGCGCCCTCCGTGGTGAAGCCTTTTTATCGCAAGGGACACAGGGATTATTTATGGATATGCTCTTATTCTGGGTTTTCTTAGGACAGATACGAGGGGTTGAAGACGCGGTCATATTCGGCGATGGCGTAACGGTCTGTCATACCTGCGATATAGTCGGTGATGATACGTGCGCGTCCTGTCATCCCCAGGTTCTGTTCCGACGTACAGGGACGTACTAGTGTCGCGGGAGGCAGGACGCCGGGAGCGACCGCCGTTTTCAGCCGGTTCGCGGGTTCCGGCGGCAACAAACCCGGTTCTTCCATGAAGGCCTCAAACAGGGCGCGCAAGATACGTCCGGCCTTGGCCGTCATTCGTATCACCCGGTAGTGGCGGTAAAGGTTTTCGCGGAGAAACCGTTTCAGTTCCAACCCCAGCTCACGCATCTCGGCGCTGAAGCCGATCAAGGGAGCAAGCTGTGCGCGCACCGACTCGATGTCAGCCGGGGCCGCCCCGGCAATGCGGTCACGGCTGGCCTCTAAAAGATCGGTGATCTGACGGTTTATCATGCGCCGTATCACCTCATGCACGGTGCGCCGTTCGGGCAGGGTAGGATAGCTGCGGGTAACCAGGTTGTATTGCTCGTGGAATAATTCGATCTCGTTGAGTTGTTCGATAGTAATCAGCCCTGCGCGCAATCCGTCATCCACGTCGTGGTTGTTGTAGGCGATCTCATCGGCCAGATTGGCGAGCTGCGCCTCCAGGCTGGGCTGGGTCTTGTTGAGAAAGCGCGCCCCCAGATCGCCGAGCTCCCGCGCCTTGCCGGGCGAGCAATGTTTGAGGATGCCCTCGCGCGTTTCGAAGGTGAGGTTCAGGCCCTGGAATTCGGCGTAACGCTCTTCCAATTCATCCACCACGCGCAGCGATTGCAGATTATGCTCAAAGCCGCCGTACTCGCGCATACAGGCATTGAGCACATCCTGGCCGGCGTGGCCAAACGGCGTGTGGCCGAGGTCGTGGGCGAGCGAGACCGCCTCTGCGAGATCTTCGTTGAGGGCCAGGGCGCGTGCGACGGAACGCGCGATCTGCGCGACCTCGATGGAGTGCGTGAGCCGGGTGCGGAACATGTCGCCCTCGTGGTTTACGAACACCTGGGTCTTGTATTCCAGGCGCCGGAACGCGGCGCTGTGCACGATGCGGTCACGGTCGCGCTGATATTCGCTGCGATAGGCGGGGGATGCTTCCCGAGTGCGGCGCCCGCGGGTTTGATCGGGATGGGCGGCGTAGGGCGCGAGTTGCAGCATTAGAGATGCACAGGCAGAGTGCGGCATTCGTCGAGTGTGGCGAGCAGGGCGCTTCGGTCAAAATCGGACGTGACTATCGCGCGCCCGATCCCCTTGAGCAGCACCAGACGTACTTTTCCATCCATGACCTTTTTGTCCACGGCCATGAGTTCCAGAAAACGCTCAGTGCTGATCCCGCCCGGAGCGCGGGGCGGCAGCCCGGCGCGTTCCAGTAAACGTTCCATCCGTTCAAGATCGGCGCGGTTTAACCAGCCCAACCGGCAGGAGAGATCTGCAGCCATGTACATCCCCGCCGCTACCGCTTCGCCGTGCAGCCACACACCGTAGCCAAGGGCGGTCTCAATCGCGTGGCCGAAGGTGTGACCCAGATTGAGCAGGGCGCGTTCACCGCTTTCTCTTTCATCGGCCGCCACCACCTCCGCCTTGTTGCGGCAGGAGCGTTCGATGGCGTAGGTCAGCGCATCGGGTCTGCGCGCACGCAGGGCTCCGATGTTAAGCTCCAGCCAGTTGAAAAATTCAAGATCGCGGATCAGACCATATTTGATGATCTCCGCAATCCCCGCGCCCAGCTCACGCTCGGGTAGTGTGTGGAGCGTGCCGGTATCGGCGATCACGCAGCGCGGCTGATGAAATGCGCCGATCATGTTTTTGCCGAGCGGATGATTGACGCCGGTCTTGCCGCCCACCGAGGAGTCCACCTGGGCGAGCAGGGTGGTGGGGATCTGGATGAAATTCACGCCGCGCTGATAACAGGCCGCGGCGAAACCGGTGATATCGCCGACCACACCGCCGCCCAGCGCGATCAGCGTAGTGTTGCGGCTGTGACGTTGAGTGAGCAGCGCATCAAAAACAGTATTAAGCGTGGAGAGGGTTTTGTACTCCTCGCCGTCCGGCAAGATAACCGTGTCGCACTGAAAACCGTTTAGGCCCGCGCGCACCTTGTCGAGATAAAGCGGCGCAACGGTTTCATTGCTCACAATCATCACCTGTCCGCCGGCGATGTACGGCCTCAATAATTCAGCCCGCCCCAACAGGCCGGCGCCGATGTAAATCGGGTAGCTGCGTTCACCAAGTTCGACAGTAAGAGTATTCATACGCTTAATAATAGGGCGGTGTCGGTAAGAAATAAAATCTTGCTTGGGCCGCCCCTCGGAATCAGATTACAAAATATTACCGCAGAGGGCGCTGAGGAAATGCCCTTTCAAACCACTCATAGGACGTATCGGTTGAAGCTCTATTATACGAATACCTCCGTGTCCTCTGCGGTGAGATTTTATCAGCTTAAATAAAGACATTTGTGGGTCCTACACTAGCCGTTAATCTGTTTAACAATGTCGCGCACCACACTCCCCGCGGCGCGCTCACCTGTTTCAACGATCAAATCCGCAATCTCCCGATAGAGCGGGTCGCGCTGCTTCACCAGTTGCGCCAGGCGCGCGGCGGGGTCATCGGTTTGCAGCAGGGGCCGGTGGTGGTCCCGGGCGGTGCGCTTGAGCAGGGTTTCCAAGGCGGCGTGCAGGTAAATCACAAAGCCGCGCGCGGCCAGGCAGTTGCGGTTTTTGGGATCAAGGATCACCCCGCCCCCGGTGGCGAGCACGATGCCCGTGCGCCGCGAGAGGTCGTCAATCACCACCGACTCGCGGGCGCGGAAACCCGCCTCCCCCTCCAGTTCGAAGATCAGCGGTATGGATGCCCCGGTACGTTCCTCGATCTCCCGGTCGCTGTCCAGGAACTCCATCTTAAGGGTCTTCGCCACCCCCCGGCCGATGGTGGTCTTGCCCGCACCCATGGGGCCGATGAGGAAGATATTCTTGGCGGTCTTCATACCGCCATGATATGTCAGTGAGAGGCAAGTAGGAAGGCGAGTCAACTCTCCGGCGAAAAAGCAGGAGCCTCACGGATCCTCGGGACGCCTAATGCAGCCCGAGGAATGTGCATTTAGCTTTAACGCGCTGGACGCTAATCAGTCACAGTAAACGACTGACTGGTGATAGTGCCGCCAGGGGTGGTGACCTTGACTGTTAGTAGGCCAGTGGCGCCGTTAGCATTGGTGCAGGTGAAAGCGGGCGGCGGTGTAGCGTTAACTCTTTGGTCGGCGTCACTCTTCATGGTGATGGGGAAGCTGGTCGTGTTAGGCCCGGTGCTGGCCGTGTTAGGCACGGTGAAGGAGGGAGAAGAGAGTAGGTTGCCATTGGTCGTCGAGACGTCGATTTTCGTTTTGAACGGCATTACCTGCCCTCTCTGATCCGTCACGGTGAGGAAAACGGTGACGGGGTTATTGGCGAAAGCCACATCCGTGCGACAGGCTATTAGGTTAATTGTCCCCAGCGTAATCACTGCTGTGCTGCCCGACATCACGATAACAATATCGTCACGCACATGCAAGGATTTCGGGGCATCGCAGATCGCGCCAGGGATGCGTGCCGCATCGGTGCACAAGAAGCCGTTGTATTTTCCGTCAGCCGTGTCAAATACACCATTGGCGTTGAAATCTAGAAATTCTTCCGTGGGGTCGCGCACGCCGTTTTCGTTATCGTCGCGGAAGGCCTCGGCTAGATCGTTGGCGCCGGCACCAGTGAGAGTGAAGATGTCGCCGCTGGCATCCAATAGACCGTTACCGTTAGAATCTACAAAGCTCTCTTCGCCAATGGCGGTGGCGAGGATGGTCACCCGGCCATTAATGGGTCGGGGATTGGAGCTGACCCAATTTACCGTACACGTCCCGGCCACGGTGGTGCAGGAGGGAACGATTTGACCGCCCTCGGTGGTAAAGGCCACGGCGGTGCCGTCGGGCACCGGATTGTTGAAGTGATCGCCGACAAAAACAGGCAACGCAACTGTGACTCCATTAAAATCAAACGCCTCTGGATTAAAGGTTGCCACCGAAATCGAGAAGCTGTTTTGGTCCGGAATACCCGTGGTTATCGTAAGTTGATTCGACTGAGTGCGTATGGGCGGGTCGGTGCCGGTGATAGTGGCCGTCACGCGCACGGCGGTCGCCACGGCGCCGGCGGCCACCACCGTTTGCACCAAGCCTTGGGAGTTACTGAAGGCGCTGATCGGCGACAGAGAGAGTCCGCCGACGCTGGTATTGAGCGAGAAAGTGACCGACTGCCCGGCGACGATTCCGCCGGTAGTGTCCTTGACCCTGAATACCACCACTGAGGTTTCCGGTAGCCCCGCTCCGCCCGAACCTTTCAAGCCTATGTTGGTGGGTGTGGCAGAAACGAATTCCAGTGAGCCCAGTACCGGCGGCAGGACGTTGATGGTGCCGGTGGCGCTCAGCAAGCCGACGCCGGGAGGCGTCGGGACCGTGGTGGTGGCGCTGATGACGTCATTGCCGCTGCAACCTTGCGCCGTATATGTTGTCGTCGCCACTCCGTTAACGAGGGCCACGGGAGAGGTCACCTTGGCTTTGCCGAGGGAGATGCAGTTGGAGGTGAAGGTTACGCTCGCGGCCCCCTGGGTATAAGGGCTGCCGTTAGAGTTGGTGACGGTTGCAGTAAGGCCGCTACTGCCACCTGAGGACAAGGTGGTGACTTCTATCGCCAGGGCGATCAGCACCGCGCCTGGCGCCGTGGAAAATCCGCCGCCGCCGCCGCCACACCCCGCGACCACGGTCATCATTAGCAGCGCCAGGATTTTTTTTATCATCTTGCCCATGGTGGAGTTCCTTCAGCTTAATTTGGGGTTAGGTTATATTTAATTTGTTACCGTCAAAGTATCCTTCAAAATCTTGGGCGTGACAAACATCAGCAGCTCGCGTTTGTCATCTACGTTACGGGTGGTGCGGAACAACGCCCCGACGCCGGGCAAGTCGCCGAGCAGCGGCACCCGGTCCACCTCCTTACTGTCGGTCTGCTCATAGACACCGCCCAGCACCACGGTCTCGCCGTTGCCCACCAGCACCTGGGTGACCACCTCGCGGGTGTCTATGCTCGGCACCAGTGAGTTCAATAGTTGTATCGTCTGGCCGACCGTGTCCTTCTTCAGGGAAAGATCCATGATGATGTGATCGTCGGGCGTGATCTGCGGCTTGACCTTGAGCTCCAACACCGCCTTCCTGAACGTGATGGTCGTGGCGCCGCTGGAAGCGGCCTGCAGATACGGGATCTCGACGCCTTGTTCGATACTGGCCTCCTTCTGGTTGGAGGTCACCACACGCGGGTTGGAGAGCACCTCGCCGCGCTTTTCCTTTTGCAGCGCGGAGAGCTCCAGATCGAGCAGGATGTTGGAACCCAGGATGGCGAACGCGATTTGTCCCGCGGGGGTGGACACCGGCAGATTGACGTTCAGCCGGTTGTCGGGGTTGGGTAACACCGGAATGATCTTCGGGATATTGCTTGTGGGGCCGGACGGTAACACCACCGGGAAGGGCTGGCCGCTGTTGCGTATATTGGTCACCGCGCTGTCCACGGTGTTGTTGGTTCCCGCCAAGGTTCCGCTGGTGGTGAGAATGCCGTCATTGCCGTTTTTCTTTACCCCGGTGACGCCGAAGCGCACGCCCAAACTTTTGCTGAAGTCGTTGTTGGCGATCACGATGCGCGATTCGATCAACACCTGCCGCTGGGGGATATCCAGCGTAGTGACGAGCTTTCTGACTTCAACAAGCTTATCGGAGGTGTCCTGTACCAGCAGGGTGTTGGTGCGGTCGTCTATGGTGACGTTGCCGCGCGCCGACAACAGCGAATTCTCCTTCGACTTGAGCAAGGCGGCGAGATCGGAGGCCTTGGCGAAATTTACGCGGATAAACTCGGAGCGCAAGGGCGCCAGTTCCGCCACCTGTTTCTGCGATTCGAGTTCAAGTTTTTCGCGCGCCGCAATCTCTTCGGTCGGCGCGACTTGAATGACATTGCCGGCCTGCCGCATCCCGAGACCCTTGCTCTTCAGGATGATGTCCAGGGCCTGATCCCAGGGTACGTTCTTGAGGCGCAGGGTCACATTGCCCTGCACCGAATCGCTCACCACCATGTTGAGGCCGGTGAAGTCGGCGATCAATTGCAGCACCGCACGCACGTCTATGCTCTGGAAGTTGAGCGAGAGTTTTTCGCCGGTGTAGCCGAGCTTCTCCTTCTTCGCGGCCTCCTGTTCGGCCTTGGTGAGCGGCTTCACCTCGATGGTATAGAGATTGCCGGCCTGATAGGCGAGGTGGTCATATTCACCGCTGGGGGTGATCTCCATGTGCACGTTCTTGCCGCGGGCGCTGGTCTCCACGGTCTTCACCGGGGTGGCGAAATCGGTCACATCGAGGCGGCGCTCCAGGGCTTCGGGTAACGAACTGTTGGCGAAGTCCACCATGATCTTGCCGCCCTGCTCGCGGATGTCCACGCCGGTGGAGGGATCTGAGAGCGTGACGACCACGCGGCCCTCGCCCTTTTCGCCGCGCCGGAAGTCAATATTTTCCAAACCGCGCCCGGCCGGGGCGCTTGCCCGCGGGCGTACCGTGGCGGCGGGTTGAGCCGCGGGGGCGGTCTGCGCCACCGCAGTGGCGGGCGCTTCACCGCCCGCGCTGCCGCCCAGGGTGAGATAGACGTTGTTGCCCTCGATACGGGTTTCGTACGGCGCCAACTGAACCAGATTCAACACGATGCGGGTGCGCCCTTTGGCCTCCACCGCGTTGATGCTGCGGGCGATGCCCACCCCGATCTGCTGGCTCTTTTGCGCGAGCCCCAGCGTGGTGTTGGGGAAGTCCAGCGCGATGCGCGCCGGATTATCTATGGTGAAGCTGATCGGCTGCGCCGGCGGGCCTGACAGGGTGAGCTTGATCTCAACGCGGTCGCCGGGGAGCGATGTGTAACTGATGTCCTGCAGGGTGTTGGCGCCGGGGGCGGTTTCCTCCGCAGGCGCCCAGGCGCCCGGCAGCCACAGGCTGATCAGTAGAGACACGTAGTAGAGCGCCCAGCGTGCCGGGCGGCCGTTTTCTGTAGCGGAATTATTCATATTCATTTTCATTTCTTTTGCTCCCCTGCTGATTCCTCGCTTAAGGCCAAAGAGGCTTGCCGTTCCATCCAGCCCCCCTGCCCGTCTTCTACGATTTCAGTCAACTCGATGAGTTCGTCCGAGATGCGTGTGATCTTGCCGTTGTTCTGTCCCAGATAATTGCCCGGCTGGACGCGGTAGATGGCTCCATCGGGCGCCTTCACGATGGACCATTTACCGCCGCTGCGCTCCAGAGAGCCCACCAGACGGAGGGCGTCGAGGGGGAATTCTTCCAGCGCCTCCTTGGGACGGTTGGCGTCCGGTTTGAGCCCGCCGCCCGCGGTCTGCGTCTTGGATTCGCCGGGCACCACCGGCGGCGTAAAGGGGTCGCGCAGATTGGTAGCGGTATAGGCGAAGGTCTCGTAAGGCTTGATGATCGGCATCGGCTCGATGGGCCCCTTGGGGCGCGCCTTCACCTGCTCGATATAGCTTTGCAGATCCTCGGTATTGTTACCGCAGCCCGCCAACAGGCCGCCGAGCAATGCGACACCCAAGGCGATGCGGCAGCTCACGGTTTGACCCCCTTCTTTTTATCCGCGTCGGTCTGGACGGCGCCCTCCTCGAGATAGCGATAGGTCTTGGTGACAAGCTCCATGACCAATTTGCCGTTCTTGTCTTGAGTTTGCTGAGCGCCTTGCGGGGGATGTATAGCAATATCGTGCATCGTGACGATACGCGGCAGCGCCGCCACACCGCTCACGAAGGCGCCGAATTGATGATAATTGCCGGTGACGCGGATATTGATCGGCAGCTCGGCGTAAAAGTCCTTGGGCGTCTCGTCCTTGGGGCTGAACAGCTCGAATTCGAGTCCGCTGGCCAGGCCCGTCTGAGAGATGTCCACCAACAGGTCCGCTACCTCCGCTTTGCTCGGCAGTTGCCGCAGCATCAGGCCAAAGGAGGCGTTCATTTCATCCAGTTGCTGCTTGTAGGCGTCCAGATTGACGGCCTTGGCCTGCTTGGTTTCGAAAGACTGTTTCAGCTCCTGCTCCTTGGCCTTGGCCTGTTGCAGCGCCTCCCACTGGCCTTTTGTATCGAACCAGTAGCCCGCCCCCAGGAGCACCAGACAGACCACACCGATGGCGACACCTTTGGCCGCCGGCGGCCAACCGCCGATATTGTGGAAATCCAGATCGTTGAAATCGGAAAGATTCATGGCTTGGCCGCTTGACCCGCTTTAGTAGAATCTTTGGATTGATTTTGCTGGGATTGATTTTCTTGGCCCGGCTGGGTTTGCGTCACCCGCAGTGTGTAGCGGGTGGTGCGTACCTTGTCCTTCTCGTTGGTCTCTATCACATCCAGGACCGGGTTCTCCAGCCACGGCGAATCATCGAGATTTTTCATAAGGGCCGACACCCGCGCATTGGACTGGGCTATGCCCTCCAGGGTCAAGGCGTTGCCCTGCATCTTGGCGCTGGTGTAATACACACCCTCCGGCAGGTTCTTGATTAACTCGTCCATAAGGTGCACGGTGAGCGGCCGGCTGGTCTGGAGCTGCTGGATAATATTCATGCGCGAGAGCAGGTTGGAGCGCTGCGTGTCAAGGCTCTGGATCTCCTTGATCTTGGTGTCCAGCTGCGCGATTTCCTGGTTAAGGATCTGGTTGCGGCCCTCCTGATGGCTGATGAGGGCGCCAATATGGATATGCGCGTAGGCAATGATGACCAGCGTCAATACCACGGCGCCGATGCCGATGGACATGAATTGCCGCTCGCTCTCTTTGCGCCGGGCCTCGCGCCAGGGGAGCAGGTTAATGCGCGTGTTCACGCGTCGAAGCTCCGCATGGCGAGTCCGCAGGCCGTGAGCAGGATCGGCGCGTCGCTCTTCAGGGCCTTGGCGTCCACCCGCGAGGCGAGAGTCATGCCGGTAAACGGGTTGGCGACCGAGGCCGGGGTGCCGGTGGTGCTCTCGATCAGGGCCGCGAGCCCGGGCAGCAAGGCAGTGCCGCCGGCCAGCAGGATATGGTCTACGTTATGGTAAGGGCTGGAAGACAAAAAGAACTGCAAAGAGCGGCTGACGTGTCGGGCGACGGCCTCCTTGAAGGGTTCCAGCACCTCGCTGGCGTAATCGGGGGGCAGCCCGCCGCCACCCTGCCGGATGGCCTTGGCGGCCTCTTCCGGACTCAGGCCGTAACGGCTCTGCACCGCCTCGATGAGCTGCTTGTTGCCGAAGCTCTGTTCGCGGCTGTAGACAAGTTTGAGCTTGTCGAGCACGTGGATGCCGCTGGTGGTCGCGCCGAGGTCCACTACGGCGATGACTTGGTTCGCGCCCTTGGGCAGGGCCTGGCCGAGCAGAGAGATGAGGTGTTCTGCGGCGTAGGCCTCGATGTCCACCACTCTGGTGGTGAGCCCGCCCAGTTCGATTGCCGCTACACGAGTATCCACGTTTTCACTGCGCGAGGCGGCCAGCAAAACTTCAACCATGTTTGGATCGCGCGGTGCGGGGCCTAATACCTGAAAATCCAGATTCACGTCTTCAAGGGGGTAAGGGATGTATTGACCGGCCTCCAGTTCGATCTGGGTGGCCATTTCCTCGTCGGTCAAGCCGGCGGGCATATAGATGGTCTTGGTGATGACCGCCGAGCCCGACACCGCTACCGCGGCATTTTTGGCGCGGGTGCGGGCACGCTTGACCGCACGGCTGATGCCGGCGCCCACGGCCTCGACATTGACGATGTTTTTTTCAACGACGGCGCCTGCCGCAAGAGGCTCCACGGCATAGCTCTCAACCCTGTAACGATCCCCGTTGCGGCTTAGCTCTAGCAGTTTTACAGCGGTAGAGCTAATATCTAACCCTAGGATAGTTGGCGCTTTTTGAAAGAAGAGTGGCACCCGATTTTTCCTATGTTATACCCATAGTTACATGCCATATATAGTCTAATTTATTAACTACTGTTCTTAACTATAAGCGATTAAAATAAAAAATCAACTATTTTTTAATACATGCCCGCAGCACGCGGCGGGCGCAAAGCGACGGGGTTTCCAAAGGGGAGAATCGCAGTTCTTCCCTTTGGTCGCCTTCGCGGTTTCACACCGCGAAGAGCGAAATTCCAATTAATTCTGCCATAATGGGTCACTCCCAGGCGGCCATACCCGAGGCTAGTCCTCGTCATTATGAACATATTCTTTAAGGCAGCCGGTTTTGTCCTCGCCACCCTGTTCGGGGTGTTTACCTTGGCCGTTATCGCTGCGGCGCTCGGTTATTATTTATATCTGGAACCGCAACTCCCGCCCATTGCTAACCTGAAGGACGTGCGCATGCAAGTTCCGCTCCATGTCTACGCCCGTGACGGGAACCTGATGGCCGAGTTCGGCGTGAAGCGGCGCATCCCGGTGAAGATCGAGCAGGCGCCGCCGCTGCTCCTGCAGGCGGTGCTGGCCGCCGAAGACGACCGTTTTTATGAGCACCCCGGTGTGGATTACCGCGGCCTGCTGCGCGCCTCTACCCAGTTGTTGCTGACCGGCGAGAAGAAGCAGGGCGGCAGCACCATCACTATGCAGGTGGCGCGCAATTTCTTTCTCGACAGCGAAAAGACCTATCTGCGCAAATTCAAGGAGATCCTGCTCGCCCTCAAGATCGAACGCGAGCTCAGCAAGCCGGAAATCCTGGAACTCTATTTGAACAAGATCTACCTCGGCAACCGCGCCTATGGGGTGGCCGCCGCCGCGCAGTTTTATTACGGTACGACGATAGACAAGTTGAGCGTGGCGCAGATGGCGATGATCGCCGGGCTGCCCAAGGCTCCTTCAAAGTACAACCCGATCGTCAACCTGGCGCGTGCGACCGAACGGCGTAATTACATCCTGGAACGTATGTACGGTCTGGGTTTTCTGAAGGACGACGCCTACCGCGCGGCCCTCGCCGAAACCGAGACCGCGAGCCGCCATGTACAGGCCGTCGCCGTCGAGGCGCCTTATATGGCGGAGATGGTGCGTGCCGAGATGGTCGCGCGCTACGGCGAGGAGGCTTATACCGGCGGCTATACGGTCTACACGACCATGGAGCCCCGCCTGCAAACGGCCGCCAATGCCGAGCTGCGCGCCGCGTTACTGGAATACGATGCCCGCCATGGTTACCGGAAACCGTTGCCGCATGTGGATCTGCCGGCGGGGGGCGGGCCTGAGCAGTGGGCTGAGGTCCTGCAGGAGCAAGTGGAGATTGGCGGGCTGCCGGCGGCGCTGGTGGTCAAGGTCGAGAGCAAGAGCGCGCGCGCGTATCTTACCGATAAGGGAGAAATCGAGTTGCCCTGGGAGGCGATGTCCTGGGCGCGGCCTTATGTCAACGAGAACCGCATGGGACCGAGCCCTAAGTCGGCGGCGGAGATCCTGGCGGTGGGCGACATCGTGCGCGTCCAGCCGCTGCCGGAGGGTAAATGGCGCCTGGCGCAAGTGCCCGCCGTGCAGGGGGCGTTCGTCGCGCTCAACCCCGACAACGGCGCCATCAGCGCGTTGGCCGGGGGGTTGGATTTTTATCAAAGCAGCTTTAACCGCGCCATTCAGGCCGACCGCCAGCCGGGTTCCAGTTTCAAGCCGTTTGTCTATTCCGCCGCGCTGGAGAAGGGATTTACCCCCGCGACGATGGTGAACGACGCCCCGGTGGTCGTCGAGGGGGCGAGTCTGGGCGAAGACTGGCGTCCCGAAAATTATGGCCGGGATTTCCTCGGCCCTATCCCGCTGCGCCAGGCCTTGGCATTGTCGCGCAACCTGGTCTCGATCCGGGTGCTGCGTGCCTTGGGGATAGAGTATACCCGAGACTATGTCACCCGCTTCGGGTTCAAGTCCGGCCGGCTGCCGCAAGGTTTGTCACTGGCCCTAGGCAGCGGTGTCGCTACCCCGCTGGAGATGGCGAAGGGCTTTAGCGTCTTCGCCAGCGGCGGCTATCGGGTGGAGCCGTATTTCATCGAACGTATTGAGGATCCCGAGGGAAAGATTTTGGTGCAGGCCCAGCCCCTGACGGCCTGCCGGGAATGCGTCCCCAGCCCCGTCGAGGCGACGCCCGCCGGCCTTGAGGATCAGCTGCAGGCGGACATCCGTGCCGAAGAGGGAGGCATGCCGCCGGCAACACAGAATGCCGTTGTTGCACCCATAGCTGTGCCCGGTGGGGCCGGCCGCACCGCGCCCCGCGTCATCAGCGCCGAGAATGCCTATCTCATGACCTCAATGATGCAGGATGTCATCCGCAAGGGCACGGGCCGCAAGGCGCTGGCGCTCAAACGCGGTGATATCGCGGGCAAGACCGGCACCACCAACGAACAGCGTGACGCCTGGTTCGCGGGCTTTACCCCCAGCCTGGCGGCGGTCAGTTGGGTGGGCTTCGATAACCATACCCCGTTGGGCGATCAGGAGACCGGCGGCCATGCCGCCTTGCCGATGTGGATGTACTTTATGAGCGAGGCCCTCAAAGATGTACCGGAAAGTGCCTGGCCCCAGCCGCCCGGCATCGTCACTGCACGCATCAACCCGGTGACCGGGCTGCTCGCCGCCGACGATGATCCCGATGGTGTGTCAGAATTCTTTATGAAGGACTTTGTGCCCCTACAGCAGTCGGGCACGGGCGCCGCCGCAGGAGGGGCGGGTGGGGGAGCGGAACTGTTGTTTTGAATGTGCACTTTGAAGATTTATAAGATATCACCGCAGAGGGCGCAGAGGAAAAACATGAAAATGGTTTGTTTCTTCTCTGCGTCCTCCGTGGTGAATTTTTTTCGGCAAATGGATTCACTTCCCTGACTATGACTATCCATCAGCGCGACAAACGAATGCGGCAGTACATCGCCCTGGAGGCGGCGCGGCTCATGGCGGAGCACGGCGTCAATGATCACTACGCCGCCAAACGCAAGGCGGCCCAGCAATTAGGCGCGCCGGATACCCGCAACATGCCGAGTAATCAGGAGATCGAAGAGGCCCTCCAGGATTATCAGCGCCTCTTCAAGGCCGCCAGCCAGCCACAGCGGCTCAAGCATCTACGCGCAGCGGCCCAACACTTCATGGGCGTGTTCGAGGCGTTTCAGCCGCGCCTGGTCGGATCGGTACTGAGCGGCACGGCCGGCGAGCATTCGGATGTCAATCTGCACCTGTTCACGGACAGCACGGAGGAGGTCGGTTTTTTCCTCATGCAGGAGGGGATCCCGTTTCAAACCGGGGAACGGTGGTTGCGGCCGGATAATGCGGCGCCGCCCCAAGCGTTTCCCACCTATAGATTCATGGCCGGAGATGTCGCCATGGATTTGACGGTGTTTCCCTTGGTCGGGATCCGGCAACCACCGCGCAGCCCGGTGGATGGACGCCCAATGCACCGGGCGCCTTTGGCGGCGGTCATCAAGCTGAGTGAGGAGGGGGCGTATGAAAAGGGCTATTTGTCACTACCCTAGCAGGTTAAGGCAGGCCAGACTTGCAGGCTCAAAAGCGAGTATCTATGCGCTTTCCTGAGGCTGCGCAGGGCTAGCTTGTACACAGTCCAACGTCCGCTTCACGTAAGGATTACAAGCCGGCGCTAGAAGTCTGGCCTTGTATTTATAACTTATTGATTTACATAATTATTATAGAACAGTATAAATTATGTCCATTTTGTTACAAAGCCAACGATGATGCGGCTTGGCAAAACATTACCCCATGTATTCCACAAAGTTATCCACAGTTTTTGTGGATAAATACTAATCTGTTGGTTACACATGAACTTAGCTAATTTTGGTCACGAAATTCCTCAACCAAATCGCCCAACTCGATGCCTGCTCACGGTGTCTCCGGGCGATTGATTCCGGCCCGTAATGCCTCGCTCATTGACCATAGTGCAGGTCGCCGTGCCTGCTCCGCTGCGTCATACTTTTGACTATCTATCCCTCAAGGGAGGCGACTCTATGGGCTTGGTAAGTGGTGTGAGGGTCAAGGTACCCTTTGGCCGCGGCACCGCAGTGGGCGTGGTGATGGCGGTCGTCCAGGGCAGCCGGATTGCTTCCCACCGCCTCAAGCCGGTGTTGAGCGTGCTGGATAAGGAGCCCCTGTTCTCCGCGGATCAGCTCGATCTGTTGCAGTGGGCAAGCAGTTATTATCAGCACCCCATCGGCGAGGTGATTGCGAGCGCCTTGCCCGCGCCGTTGCGCCGGGGCCGCCCGGCCCTAGTAAGGGTGAGGCGTGAGTTAAAGGCAGGTGAGGTGTCAGGAGTGAGGAGTGAGACGTTAGAAGCAGGTGAGGCGTTAGTCGTGGGGTATGACTACTCCTCACTCCTCACCCCTCACTCCTCACTGGCTTCTAAACTCCTCACTCCTCACGCCTCGCCCGTTTCGCCACTACTGAACCCAGCCCAACGGCAAGCAGTAGAGGCCGTGAACGCCGCCCAAGGCTTTCAGGCCTTTTTGCTGGACGGCGTGACCGGCAGCGGCAAGACGGAGGTGTATCTGTGTATCATCGAGCAGGCCATCGCCGCCGGCCGTCAGGCGCTGGTGCTGGTGCCAGAGATCGGCCTAACCGCGCAATGGGTCGAGCGCTTCACCGAACGTTTTAACAGCGACGTACCGGGACGTACTAGTGTCGCGGGAGGCAGGATGCCGGGAGCGACCACGGTGGCGGTGCTGCATTCCGGCCTCACCGATCAGGAACGGCTCAAGGCCTGGTTGATGGCGCGCAGCGGAGAGGCCGCCGTGGTGTTGGGCACCCGTTCGGCGGTGTTCACGCCAATGAGCAGGCTGGGGGTGATTGTGGTGGATGAGGAGCACGATCTCTCTTATAAACAACAGGAGGGGTTCCGCTACCACGCCCGCGATGTCGCGGTGCTGCGTGCGCAGCGCTTGGGCATCCCTATTATGCTTGGTTCAGCGACCCCGGCGCTGGAAAGTCTCTATAACGCCGGGCAGGGCCGCTACCGGCGGCTGGTGTTACCGGAGCGCACCGCTGTCGCTCAACATAACGACGTCACGGTGGTGGACAGGCGGCGCGCGCCCGCCGACGGTATCCTGTCGCAGCCGTTGCTGACCTTAATGCGGCAACACCTGGAGCGCGGCGAACAGGTGCTGCTGTTTCTGAACCGGCGCGGCTATGCCCCGACCCTGCTCTGCGACCGCTGCGGCTGGGTGGCGCGCTGCGCGCGTTGCGAGGTGCGCATGGTGTTGTATCAACAGCGGCGCCTGTTGCGTTGTCACCACTGCGGGGCCGAGCGCGCCGCCGAACAGCAGTGTCCGGATTGCGCGGGAACGGCGTTGCGCCCCCTGGGCCACGGCACGGAGCGCGCGGAAGAAATCCTGGCGCGGCACTTTCCCGGCGCCGGACTGATCCGCATAGACCGCGACAGCACCCGCCGCAAGGGGTCTTTGCAGGATATGCTGGATGGTGTGCACAGCGGCCGCAGTCAAATTCTCATCGGCACGCAAATGCTGGCCAAGGGCCATCACTTTCCGAACGTAACCCTGGCCGGCATCCTCGATGCCGATCAAGGCCTGTACGGCGTGGATTTTCACGCCAGCGAGAGGATGGCTCAGACCATTGTGCAAGTGGCAGGGCGGTCGGGCCGCAGCGACAAGCCCGGCGCGGTGGTGATACAGACCCATCACCCCGATCACCCTCTGCTGCAAACCTTGTTGACGCGCGGCTATCACGCCTTTGCAACGGCTGCGCTCGACGAGCGCCGCCAGGCGGGTCTGCCACCTTATAGCATGATGGCCTTGTTGCGCGCCGAGGCAGTGAGCCGCAGCGCGCCGGAGGCCTTCTTGAACCAGGCCCGTGCGGAAGCGGAGACGCTGCTGACGAAGGGCGTGCAGTTGCTCGGGCCGCTGCCCGCGCCAATGGAGAAGCGGGCGGGGCGCTATCGCGCCCAGTTATTGTTGCAGTCCACGCGCCGCGCGGAATTGCAGCGTCTGTTACAGGCCTGGATACCCCTGCTGGAAAAACTCAAGCTTGCACGCAAGGTGCGCTGGTCGCTGGATGTGGACCCGATGGAGATGCTTTAGTAGCTAGGGAAGCTCTAAGGAAACTCTGAAAAATATATCGCCAACCGCCAAGGCGCCAAGGTCACCAAGAAAAAAGGCTTGAATTTGTAAAGAAAAGTCTTGGCGTTCTTGGCGTCTTGGCGGTTCAACATGATCAGAGCTTCCCTAAATAAGTCCATCCTGGACTTCTCAGAGCACGAAAAGCAAAAATGTGATTTTTGCTTTTCTTCATTTTTCAAACACTTCCGTGTTTGAAAAAGGGTGGTGCATCCTTGCACCACAGGAACCTCTGGCTTAATCAGAGGTTCCCTAGCCATCTAAATATTGTCGAGAATCTCTTGAAATGTTGTCGATAATGTGTAAAATGCTTGTCGATATTGTTTATTTTGTTTATAAATCATGAGAAAGAAAACATCCGAAATCAGAAATTTCATGCTGCGCATATGCCGCAATAAGGCGCGTAATGTTGCTGCTGAAACGGCACGGCATTTCGGTATTTCCAAGCAAGCCGCAAGCCGTCATCTGCACGCACTTGAACATGACGGAATGATTGGCTCTTCGGGTAGTGGAAACGTAAAGGTTTCGTGGCTTATTCCATTGATTGAAAAATCCTGGATATTCCCTTTGGCCGGTTTGAGGGAAGATATAGTTTGGCTTGAAACGTTGGCGCCACTTCTGGCCGGCTTGCCAGAAAATGTACGCGACATGTGGCATTACGGCGTCACGGAAATGATCAATAACGCCATAGATCATTCCGAAGGGACTGAGATCAGGGTTCATTTCGCTCGCACCGCGCTCGATACAGAGATCTGGATTAACGATGACGGGGAAGGCATTTTTCATCGCATTCAACGATTAGAAAATCTATATGATCCCAGAGAGGCGATCCTGGAACTGGCAAAAGGAAAGTTCACAACAGATCCGGCCAACCATTCTGGTGAGGGTATATTTTTCACCTCGCGAGCTTTTGATTCATTCGCAATCATGTCGCGTACGCTCTATTTCTCGCACACGGCAGAGCCGGATGATTGGTTGATAGATGACGAGAAAGACATCCCGGGGACACGCGTGTTATTGAAGCTAGATAACGATAGCCAGCGTACGCTTGCTTCGATTTACTCACAGTTTGCTGCGCCAGACGAATTTACTTTCAGCAAAACCATTGTTCCGGTTCGATTGGCTCGCCATGAAGGTGAGAAGCTTGTTTCACGTTCACAGGCAAAGCGTCTGGTATCTCGCTTTGAGAAATTTAAGACGGTAGTTCTGGACTTCACTGGAGTGGAAGAAATCGGCCAGGCCTTTGCTGACGAGATTTTCCGGGTGTTCGCCTCATCGCACCCAGAAATTGAATTAATTACAATTCACGCCACAACAGAAGTACAGCAAATGATAGTTCGCGCTTTGGCTGTTAGATGAGCCTCACTGCGTCCACGCTGTTGCGCGAACCTGGTTAATAGAACGGCAGCTGGCTCACAGTGAGCGCAACTAGGTCAGCGGCTGTCTGACAATCCCCTTACCCCTACCATCCGCCGGCCGGAATCTCCCGTTCGTCTGCTATCCTCAACATTTTGGCACATCTGATCCTTACGCACCGCTCCAGCGTATCCTGAAGAGCGCCATCAGCGGCGGCGGCAGCGGAATTTCGGCGGTACTATGACTTGGGTGGAGATTCATCCGCAGTAATAGTGGGCGAAGAAGGCTGGGATGAGGCACAGCACAATGCAGTCTAACTTTGAACCGTCAGACTGCCCCGGATCAAGTCCGGGGCAGTCCCCGCAGCCTGACCCACAAGGCTAATCAAAACAGCACGCCATCACGGCTTGGTGTAAAATTCGCGCTTCACAAAGCGACTAACCAAGGCGTATCTTGAAACACTCCATCCAGACTTTACTCTCTCTCGCCATTTCCAGACTGCAAGCCGACGGGTTGTTGCCTGGGAATCTGGAAGTGTGGGCGGAGGTCGAGCGGGCGCGCGACAAGCAACACGGCGATTTTGCCAGTACGGTGGCGCTCGGTCTTGCCAAGGTGGCGCGGCGCAAGCCGCGCGAGCTGGCGGAGCTGATCGCCGGGCGTCTGCCGCACTCGGAGATGATCGCCAAGGTCGAGATTGCTGGACCCGGCTTCATCAATTTCTTTCTGACACCGGCTGCGTTTCAGATTATCGTAGGCGAGATTCTCGATCGCGGTGAGGCGTATGGGTTGGGCACGTCGGGACAGGGGAAACCGGTGCAGATCGAGTTCGTCTCGGCCAATCCCAACGGCCCGCTGCACGTCGGCCACGGGCGTGGCGCGGCCATCGGCAGTGCGCTGGCCAATCTGCTGGAGGCCGCCGGTTACAAGGTCTATCGCGAATATTATGTCAATGACGCCGGGCGGCAGATGGATATCCTCACGGTCAGCATCTGGCTGCGTTATCTGGAGCTGCTCGGCGAACCGGTGACGTTTCCCGCCAACGGTTACAAGGGCGATTACGTATTCGACATTGCCCGCGCACTGCATGATGAATACCGCGACGCATTGCGCCACCCGGTGAGCGAGGTGACGAAAGATCTGCCTCCCGACGCCGCACCGGACGGGGGCGGCGACAAGGAGGCGCACATAGACGCGCTGATTCTGCGCGCCAAGATTTTGTTGGGAGATGAGACCTACCGCACGATCTTCGATCGCGGCCTCGACACCATTCTCGCCGACATCCGTGACGATCTCGCCGAGTTCGGAGTCAGTTACGATAA
Source organism: Gammaproteobacteria bacterium (assembly GCA_016195665.1). Taxonomy (NCBI): domain Bacteria; kingdom Pseudomonadati; phylum Pseudomonadota; class Gammaproteobacteria; species Gammaproteobacteria bacterium. Next base: position 30,531 of record JACPZD010000034.1, read on the forward strand.
CTGGTTCTCCGAACGCTCGCTCACCGACAGTGGCGCGGTGGATCGGGCCGTCGAGCGCCTGAAGGAGAGCGGTCACCTCTACGAATGGAACGGCGCATGGTGGTTTCGCACCACCGACTACGGCGATGAGAAAGACCGTGTCGTGGTGCGTGAGAACGGCCAGCCGACCTATTTTGCCTCCGACATCGCCTATCATCTGACCAAACTCGAACGCGGCTTTGAGCGTATGGTGAATGTCTGGGGCGCGGATCATCACGGCTATATCCCGCGCGTCAAGGCGGCGCTCGCGGCGCTCGGCGCCGATCCCGTGTGTCTGGAAGTGGTGCTGGTGCAGTTTGCGATTTTGTATCGCGGCGGCGAGCGCGCGCAGATGTCCACCCGCTCGGGCGAGTTCGTGACCCTGCGCGAGCTACGCAACGAGGTCGGCAGCGACGCGGCGCGGTTTTTTTATGTGATGCGCAAGAGCGACCAGCACCTGGATTTTGATCTGGATCTCGCCAAGTCGCAGAGCAACGACAATCCGGTATATTATTTACAGTACGCCCACGCGCGCATTTGCAGCGTGCTGCGTCTGGCCGAGGAGCGCGGCCAAAGTTGGGATGAAACACAAGGCCGGGCGCATTTGCATCTGCTCACGGAGCCGCACGAGCAGAATTTGTTGACGACCTTATCGCGTTATCCGGAGGTCATCGAGGCTGCGGCAGAGGCCCATGAACCCCACCAGATCGCCTATTATCTCAAGGAGCTGGCCACGGACTTCCACACCTATTACAACGCACACATCTTTTTGGTGGACGATGCCGCTCTGCGCAATGCGCGTCTCGCGCTGCTCGCGGCAACGCGGCAGGTGTTGCGCAACGGGCTGGCGCTGTTGGGCGTCAGCGCGCCGCAGGCGATGTAGTGGCGCGCGATTATAAAAACGCGGGGCGCGGCAGACCCGCGCCGCAGACACCCGGCTGGGTGTGGCTGCTGGCAGGGCTGCTGATGGGCCTTACGGTCGCCCTGCTTGTGTATCTGGGTGGATACAATATCTCTGAGCTCAGGAACAGCCGTACCACGCCCGTGCAAACAGAGGGAAGTCTCCCAACCGATGCGCGCAGCGTGAGCAAGCCGTCCCAACCTCAACCTCTGCCCGAAACGCCGGCGGCGGCCAAGCCGCGCTTCGATTTTTACACCATCCTGCCGGAGATGGAGGTCGCCGTCCCTGAACAAGAGACGGCCGCCTCCACACCTAAATCGGCGTCCAATTTAAGTGGGGAGGCGCAGGGCGAAGGCGCTGCCCCGGTTGATAAGCCGGGCGCCTATATCCTGCAGGCGGGCTCGTTCCGCAGCCTCGAGGAGGCGGACAAGCTGAAGGCCAGCCTGGTGTTATTAGGCGTCGAGGCCGGCATCCAGACCGTCACCGTCAATAATAAAGACACCTGGCATCGCGTTCAGATCGGCCCCTATAATGATCTCGCCGAGGTCAATCAGATTCGCGCACGGCTCAAGCAAAACAACATCGAGGTGGTGTTGTTGAAAGTAAGGAGTTAAGGAACCTCTGATTAAGAACTTATCCATAAATAATTTACCGCAGAGGGCGCAGAGGAATCAAGAAGGATTTGTTTCTCCTCCGCGTCCTCCGCGGTGAAGCTTTTTCACCGCAAGGGACGCAGGGGAACTATTTATGGATATGCTCTAAGTCAGAGGTTCCTGCGGTGCAGGGATGCACCGCCATTTTTCAAACACGCAAGTGTTTGAAAAATGAAGAAAAGCACCATAATAATCTTATGGCCACGTTTTTGCTTTTTGCCGGGCAGGACGCCCCAATGCCGCGGGCGCAGGGATGCGCAGGAGCGGCCGTGCCCTGAGAAGTCCGGGACGGACTTATTCAGAGCTTCCTTAAGTCTGGCCTGATGTTTGCACGCTATTAGCCAGATTTGGGTGGCTGCGCGACGTATTTTATAAAGGCCTCACCGCAGAGGGCGCAGAGAGAAAATAAAAACCTAGGTATCTTTTTCTCTGCGTCCTCTGCGGTGTTATTTTGTAGTAGGCCGAATGAATTCGGCCCTACAATTATTAACAGGAGCCGGTTTTGCAAACACAAGAAAGTTGGCGGGTGGCGGGCCCTCAGGCCGCTTCGTTTGACCCCTTGCTGGAGTGTCTGGTGCTGCTCACTAAGACGCTGCACCGGCCGTTTTCCGCCGAGTCGCTGTCGGCCGGTCTGCCGCTGGTCAATCATCAACTCACGCCTGAACTGTTTATCCGCGCCGCGGCCCGCGCGGGGCTCGCCGCCAAGGTCGTCAAACGGCCGCTGGCCAAGATCTCCAGTCTGGTGCTGCCCGCCGTGCTGTTGCTCAATGACCGGCAGGCCTGCGTGCTGACCGAGTTAAAAGACGCTGATGCAGCCAGAATCATCCAGCCCGAAGTCGGCGCGGGCGTAAAAGACATCGCGCTCGCCGATCTGAATAAAGTGTATTCCGGTTACGCGATCTTCGCGCAGCCGGTGTTCCGCTTCGACGCGCGCACCGAACAGTCCGCCACCCCCAGCCCGCACCACTGGTTTTGGGGGGCCTTGCTGAAATCCTGGAGCATTTACGGCGAGGTGCTGGTCGCCTCGTTGCTGATCAATATCTTCGCGCTGGCCTCGCCGCTGTTCATCATGAACGTGTACGACCGCGTGGTGCCGAACCGCGCCGTCGAGACCTTGTGGGTGCTCGCCATCGGCGTCACCATCGCCTTTACCTTCGACATCATCATGCGCACCCTGCGCGGCTATTTCATAGACATCGCCGGCAAGCGCTCCGATGTGATTTTGTCCGCCCGCATTTTCGAGCAGGTGCTGGGGATACAGATGGCGGCGCGGCCCGCCTCGGTGGGGGCCTTCGCCAACAACCTGCATGAATTTGAATCGTTCCGCGATTTTTTCACCTCGGCGACCCTCACCACGCTGATTGACCTGCCCTTCGCCTTGTTGTTCATCGCGGTGATCGCCCTGCTCGGCGGCCCATTGGCGTGGATTCCCATCGCAGCAATCCCGCTGGTGATCGGAGTCGGGATGCTGTTGCAGGCGCCGCTCAACAACACCGTTAAAGAAACGTATCAGCACCTCGGCCAGAAGCACGCCACGTTGATCGAGACCTTGAGTGGCCTTGAAACTCTCAAGAGCATGGGGGCGGAGAGCCCTATGCAGCGGCGTTGGGAACAGACCGTCGGGGTGCTCGCCACGCTGGGCCTGAAGACCCGCTTTTTATCCGCGCTGGGGGTCAATTTTTCCACTTTCGTGCAACAGATGGCGACCATCGCGGTGGTGGTATATGGCGTGTATTTGATCGCCGCCGGTACGCTGACCATGGGTGCGCTGATCGCCTGTACGCTGCTCGCCGGCCGCGCGCTCGCGCCGTTGTCGCAGGTGGCTGGGCTGCTGGCCCGTTATCATCAGTCGGTCGCCACCCTGCGCACGCTCAACAAGATCATGGAACTGCCGGTCGAGCGTCCCGCCGGGAAGGCCTTTCTGCACCGGCCCACGCTGCAAGGCGGCATCGAATTCAAGGACGTGAGCTTCAGTTATCCAAACCAGCAGGTCGGCGCGCTGAACGGGGTTTCGTTCAAGGTCGCGCCCGGCGAGCGGGTGGCCATCATCGGGCGCATCGGTTCGGGTAAAAGCACCATCGAGAAACTGATCCTCGGTCTGTACCCCCCCGGCTCCGGGGCCATCCTGATGGACGGCACCGACATACGGCAAATGGATCCCGCCGTACTGCGCCGCAACGTCGGCTATGTGCCGCAAGACATCGTGCTGTTCTACGGCAGTGTGAAAGACAACATCGTGCTGGGCGCGCCCTACGCCGACGACGGCGCGGTGTTGCGCGCCGCAGAAATCGCCGGCGTCACCGAATTCATCGCCCGCCACCCGCAGGGTTTCGATCTCCAGACCGGCGAGCGCGGCGAAAATCTTTCCGGCGGGCAGCGGCAGACCATCGCGATCGCCCGCGCACTGCTGCTGGAGCCGCCCATCCTATTGCTGGACGAGCCCAGCAACGCGATGGATAACAGCACCGAGGAAAGACTCAAGCAGAAATTGGCCGCGCTGCTGGAAGGCCGCACGTTGTTGTTGGTTACCCACCGCGCCTCCCTGCTTACACTTGTAAATCGCGTGATTGTGGTGGACGGGGGACGGGTCGTCGCCGACGGTCCGAAGGAGCAGGTCTTACACGCCCTCAGCGAAGGCAAGCTGCAAGCCTCGAAGAAGTAAACATAATTCACCGCAGGGGACGCAGAGGAACACAAAGGAAAATATACAAACCTTCAAGGATGCAAAGGAATAACATCAAAGGGGTTTGTTTCTCCTCCGCGTCCTCCGCGGTGAATTGTTGTTACCGCAGAGGACGCAGAGGAACACAA